>CAYQGF010000003.1:0-38214 GCA_964416885.1 uncultured Iamiaceae bacterium | reverse complement strand
CCGGCCGACGCCACCGAGATCCAGCAGGAGGGGTTCCGGGTGCCGCCGATGCGGTTCACGCCCGAGGTCCGCCAGCTGCTGGTGACGTCGTCCCGCACGCCCGACGAGCGCCAGGGCGACATCGATGCCCAGGTCGGGGCCAACGTCGTCGGGGCCGCCCGCCTGGCGACGCTGGCCGACGAGCCGCTCGAGGAGGTCGTGGCCTACGGCGAGCGTCGGATGCGGGCGGCGATCGCCGCCCTGCCCGACGGCACCTGGTCGGCCGCCGACCAGATGGACTCCACCGGTGCCGGCCCCGACCAGCGGGCGCCCGCGGTCGTGGGCGTCTCGGTGACCGTCGCCGGTGACCGCATCACCTTCGACTTCACCGGCACCGCGCCGCAGAGCCGGGGCAACGTCAACGCCGTCGAGGCGGTGACGGTGAGCGCCGCCGTCTTCGCCCTCCGCTCGGCGATCGACCCGACGGTGCCGGCCAACGGGGGCGGCCTGCGGGCGGTCGAGGTCGTCGCCCCGCCCGGCTCGCTCGTCGCCGCGCTCCCGCCGGCCGCGGTGGGCGCCGGCCACGTCGAGGTCAGCCAGCGGGCCGCCGACGTCTGCCTTGCCGCCCTGGCCGGCCCCGCTGCCGCCCGGGTTGGCGCCGCCTCCCAGGGGACGATGAACAACCTCCTCGTCGGTGGAGACGGCTGGGTCTACTACGAGACCGTCGCCGGCGGTCAGGGCGCCCGCCCCGGCCATCCCGCCCGCCCCGGCATGAGCGCGATCCACACCGGCATGACCAACACACGTCAACCCGACCTCCGTTCGGGGCTCGGCGTGCCCGGCCAATCGGCGATCCACACGGGCATGACCAACACAGATCAAGTTGACCCCCGGTCAGCGAGAGGTGTCCCGGGCCAGTCGGGAATTCACACCGCGATGACAAATACGAAAAATACTCCGATCGAGGCGCTGGAGCGGGCCTTCCCGTTACGGGTGCTGCGCTACCGGCTCCGCGAGGGGAGTGGCGGCGTGGGTGCTGCGGCCGGCGGCGAGGGGATCGAGCGAGACCTCCAGATGCTGGAGGACGTGACGGTCAGCCTGATCACCGAGCGCCGGGTGAGCCAACCCTGGGGCCTTGCCGGCGGCGAGCCCGGGGCCGTCGGCGAGAACTGGCTGCTGCCGGGTGGAGACGAGGCCCGAGCCGAGCGGCTCCCCGATAAGTGCACACTCCGGATCGAGGCAGGTGACGTTTTGCGCATGCTCACCCCGGGGGGTGGAGGCTGGGGTCAACACCAGGCGGTGAGACTCGATGGAGCTGTGAGTGAGTGACGCGGGAGACATTGACGCACTCCGGCGGGCGGCCCTCGCCGCTGAGCCGCGCTGGACGGCCGCCATGGAGTGGCTCCAGGGGAGTCGACGGGCCGAGGTAGCTGCCGTTCTCAGCGAAGCGGTGCAGGCCTACTTCGACTTGGAGAACTCCCATCCGCCTGATGAGACGTTCGCTGAGATCTACCTGAAGGACCTACCTCGTGAGCATCCGCTCCCGTTGACCTGGCCTCTGCCGACGCATGCACTTCGGATGCTCATGGTCCATGCAGGACGGATCCTCCGGTCGTTCTCCACGCTCGTGGCAGAAGGTGGTTCGGAACTCACTGTGACGCTGCCGATGCTTGGCCGTCCGCTGCTCGAGACCGTTGCTACGGTCAAGTGGATAGTCGAACCATGGCGCGCTGGCGGCCCGGCTGACCCGCCTGCTCAGCTCCACTCGGTTGCCGCCCGCGCGATGCTCATCGATCTCGCTGGCCGCAACGACTTGGTCCGCGAGTCCCAGGAGTTCGAGATGGACGATCTCCCGGCGGTGATCGACTCTCTTGCGGAAGGGCACCGGCAGGCGGCTCGGATCTTCAGCGGGAGGGTGGACTTTCGCAAGGCGAACTCAGCCGAGTGGATGATCGATGGCGAGACCAAGCCGCGCATAGGCGAGATGGTCGGTGAGGTAGGCGCCGTCCTGTTTCCGGGCGAGAGGTCGCATCGCACCCACTACCTAGTCCCATCCCTTCGGTCTCACGGCAGCCTGGGTAGCGACATGGGAACTCACATCAAGATCGTCTACGAGAACCATCACGACAACATCCTCGTGCTCGATCCGAAGGCAGTGGAGGGCTGGGCCTGGTACCAGCTTGTCTGGTTTCGATGGGCAGCTGAACTCATGGCGGCGCTGCACGGCTGGTCGTCCGACAGGCTCTCGGCCGATGACGAGCACGCCACTGGCATCTTTGGTCGGCGACCTTTCGTCCCTGCCTCGCTTCGTTCCTAGGAGGGCGGTAGGGGCCGACTCGTCAGAACCATCCCTACGGTTCAGCGACGGGACTCGGCTCGCTGTCACAGGGGTCTCGTACTCTCGTCTGGAGCGGTTCTGCCGATACGCGGGGGACGATGGACAGGTACACATACGACGATTGGGCTGAGCTGCTCGCAGGGTTCTTCTTCGATGAAGCGCACGAGGGCGAGGAGATCCTGTTCGCCGTCGACGAGCTTGCCCTCGTCGACGCCTCGGGCCTTGATGAGTCCGAAGCCTGTGCATCGCTCGCGGCGGCGGTCTCGTCCGTCGTAGGGCGCCGATGGGACGTCCTGGCGGTGAGGCGGCGAGTGGAGCGATGGCGATCGGCGGGCGCCGTCGGCGCGCACCCAGCCATCCCGTTCCTTGCCCTCACCGTCCTTGCCGCGTACCGAATGGGTGCCTTCGAAGGCTTCGCACCGCACAAGTTCTACGTCCCCCTCCGTCGTACGTTGGCCGACGACGATGAGGGCACCGACGCGCCAGGGACCTACCTCGAGTACGTGCGCGAGCTCTGGAACGACTTGTCGAGCTGGTCGAGCGAGGACAGAGCGGGATGGGGTGGTCGCCTCACGATTCGTGATCCTGGCGTCCACTACGGCCGAGGCCTGGCTGTCCAGCACGCGCTCGTCAAGAGCTACGACCTGACACAGCTCGATGCCTTCTTCCGCCGCATCGGGCTCCAGCCGGGCGAGAACATCGCGTCTGCGGAGCTTCGTAGGGCGCTGGCGGCTTGGACCGGCGGTCGCGGCGAACCGTGGGCAAGGCGACTTCAGCGAGTTGCGTCCGATCCGGACCTCAGCCAATACGCCGAGGCGCTCCTCGCTCGTGAAGCCGCCAAGTGGGATGGGCGGCCACGCGACCCACGGACTGGGAGGGCGATCGGCCGCATCCGCCTCGGCTTCAGCTCGGTTCGCCGGCCCCGTGTTGGCGTCTACCTCCAGTGGGACGATCGCCTGCCCGAAACGGCCATCCTCCAGATGCCCGACGGGTCAGCAGTCGAGTTGCACAGGTCGAACGGTTGGTTCGCTCCACACCCGTTCGAATCCCTCGACGCTGCGACGGTGATGAAGGAGGGAGCGGAGCTCGGCGGCCGCTCGCTTCGCTTCGACCTGCGAGCCGATGACGCCTACGCGTTCGGCTACGACGAAGATCTCGGCGGATGGATCTCGACTGACTCCATCTCGTATGGCGACCGCTACCACCTCGTGGTCCGCAGCGATCGTGCCTCGGCGTGCGTGGCGTTCGCCCAGGCGAGCTCCTCGGTCCAGTCGATGATCGACGAGCAGGCCTCGCGTTCGTTGCCGCCAGGCTGGAAGTTGATCGTGAACGTCCAGATCGACGCGCGGCCCCAGGTGGCACCGCCCGCTTTGCTGGCGTCGCTCATTCCCGTGGGGGCCAGCCCCAGGCTTCGCCTCCTTGGAGGACTCCCGCTATCAACTGGCCACGGCGTGTACCTGCGCGGTGGTGAGCCAGCCCTTGCCCTCAGCAGCCTCAGCGACGAGGAAACGATCACGATGACTCGTGCGAGCACCGGCCAGACCGAGCGGTTCAAGGTCCCCGTAGGGTCGAACCGCGAGGTCCCACTGTGGCTACTGCATCTCGATCCTGATCTGTACGAGATCCAGCATGGCGACTCCAGGGTCACCGTCAAGATCGTCGACGGCATTGCCGAGGCTGCTGGGCCAGGTGCGGGAACGATCACGCTTGGCGCTCGCGGTGCGTCGGTCGTAGGAACGACCACCGACGCACCGTGCGCCGACTGGGAGCCGTTGACCGTCCCGGCGCCAGCGGCAGGCGAGCGTGTGATCCTCCTCGGATCCAGGCCGAACCACCAGCTCCTCGTCGAGTGCCCAACGTGGACCGCATCCCTCGCCGGTCACGACCTGTCGTGGCGCCAGATCGATGCATGGCCAGACTTCCCGCCCGTCTGGCTCGTCATGAAGGGGCCGTCAGGTCGATACGAAGCATCGCTACTCTCGCCACGTGAGCCCGACGTCGACTCGGTCGCCAACGAGACACAGTGGGGTCGTCTCATCGCTCTCGCTCGTCTGTTCGACGCCGCATCTGACGAGGCCGTGGCGTTGTGGGACCGCTACCGCGCTGCCGCAGGAACTCCTACGTGACGAGCGACGCTCCGTCAACGGCAGGTGACGAGCTGCTTCGCTGGGCGAGCGAGGCGGGGTCGGGATCGTGGGAGCGACTTCGAGACGCATGCGCGTACGTCGCCCAGAAGCACTCGCTGAGCAGAAGGCCCTGGACACTTGCGTCCGATCTCGCAGCGCTCGGTCATCTCGACGTGGACTGGAAGACGCGAGCATGGAGCATCGCTCCCCCTGCCCTGAACCTCGTCCCCGGTCTTGGCCTGTGCATCGTCCTGACGGGGAGCCGCCCTCACTACCTCGATCGGCGCTTCGAGGAGGCGACCAACGATCAGGACGTCTACCCGTTCGATGTCGAGCAGCCGCCGTTGCCGGCCGCTCGGTACGCCAAGTGCGCGTCGGTCGATGTGGCTCGACGGGTCGCCGAGAGACTCGACGCAACGTTCGTAATCGACCCGGCGGCCCGTCTTGTCGACGCGCTCGTACCCGTGGACGAGGAGCCTGTCGAGGCCGCACCCGAGCCATCGATCGAGGACGCGCTCCGCTTCGATCCCGTCACGTTGGAGTGGGACGCGGTTCACCAACGTCGACCAGGGCTCTACCGGATCGACCTGCACGGTCGGCCGGTGCATCGGCGTCTCGACGAGTTCGGCTCCTGGTGGACTACCGACTTGCCGGCGGGGCAGTTCCTCGCGCTGAGGTCTCGGACCGAGCCAGTTCTTCGCTGGCGTGCGGGTAGTGCGAACGACCCGTCGTGCTTCGAGGTCCGACAACAGCTCTCCCTACCCGTCATCGTCGAGCGAGCAGCGACGGTGTCATCCGGCTTGACTTCGGAGCGCATTGGAGGGTGGAGGCGGTACCGCAACGTTCCTCGCACCCTCGCGAACCGAATTGGTGAGGCATTGCTCCAGCACGTGGCCGCCGCCTGAGAGGATTGCGCCATGGCAAGTCCGGCCTCGTCGTTCACCCGCCTCCGGGAGGACCTCTTCCGCTACTACGACACTCCCTACCGGCTCCGACTGGATGGAGTGATGCAGGAGCGTCGAGCGCTCCTCGATCGGGTGGGCGGCGCCTGGCAGCAGCCCTGGGTGGAGGTCCTGCGCGCCTACGCCCTGACCGGCTTCGGGAGTGAAGATGCATTCCGACGAGCGGGGGCTCCCGACGACCTCCTCGACTTCGCGAAGTGCGGCCTGATCGACTTCGACGACGTGTTCGTCCATCAGCGCGACGCCCTGGCGAGCGTGCGGGCCGGTCGGAACACCGCGGTCACCGCCGGGACGGGCTCGGGCAAGACCGAGTCCTTCCTCCTCCCGATCGTGGCCTCCTTGTTGGAGGAGTCGACGACATGGGTGGGAAGCTCGCCCGCCGGCTCCAGTTGGTGGCGGGATGCCAAGGGCCAGTGGTCCGCACAGCGAAGAGCGGAGACCGGCCGACTACCCGGGATTCGTGCGTTGGTCCTCTACCCAATGAACGCGCTTGTGGAGGACCAACTCGTACGTCTGCGGCGCGCGCTCGACAGCCCGCAAGCCCGGGAGTGGCTTGACCTGCATCGCGGGGGCCATCGCTTCTACTTCGGCCGCTACACCGGGAAGACTCCGGTCCCCGGCCAGCCCGAGAACTCGAATGCTGTCCAGCGACTGCGCCGTCACCTCAACGAGGTCGATCGGCGGTCAAGGCGGGTTGAGGGGGACGATCGCCGATATCACGTCCCACGGCTCGATGGGTCGGAGATGAGGAGCCGATGGGACATGCAGGCCCATCCGCCAGACGTCCTCATCACGAACTACTCGATGCTGAACATCGCGCTCCTGCGATCCGTTGACTCCGGGTTGATCGAGCGCACACGGACTTGGCTTGAAGCTGACGAGCGGCACGTGTTCCACGTGGTCGTCGACGAGCTTCACATGTACCGGGGGACGTCCGGTACCGAGGTCGCCTACCTCCTCCGGCAACTCCTGCACCTGCTGGGCCTCGAGCCCGACTCGCCTCAGGTCAGGTTCATTGCCACCTCGGCATCGCTCGGTGACCAGACCATCGGGAGGAAATTCCTCTCCGACTTCTTCGGTGCATCGCCAGAGAGCTTCGACATCCACGAGGGCGAGCTTCGCCCACTGGCTGTCCCCGAGGACGCTGACCTCTCGCAGTTCGAGCGGCGCTTCGTCGACCTCGCGGCGGCGGAGACCGTGGCCGCGACGGACGCGACCGCGCTCCTGAGCGAGGCGCGCGCCGAAGATGTCCTTGCGGCAGCCGCGGGCGGACGGGCGTTGACCCTCGCAGACCTCGATGACCGCTTGTTCCCGGCCGGAGAGCCGGAGGTTGGCGAGTTGGCATCGCCACCGATGCGTGGCCTCCTGCGCTCCATCTCGGCGTCAAGCGAAGATGACACGAGCGCGCCACCGCGAATTCGCACACACCTGTTCTTCCGCAACATCGATGGCGTCTGGGCCTGCAGCGACCCTGCGTGCGCTCATATCGATGGCAGCTTCCGAGACCCAGACCGTACTGTCGGGAAGCTGTGGTCCAAGCCGCGCCACCGCTGTGAGTGTGGCGCTCGCGTGCTTCGGCTCATGTACTGCCAGACCTGCGGCGACCTGTTCCTGGGTGGGTTCCTTGCTCCGTCGCTCCTCCCTGGCGAACGCCTCCACGACGCCGATCGCTACCTTGTGGCCGAGCTGGGTGACCTCGACAGCCTCCCAGACCAAGCACGAGAGCGTGAGACGTGCCGTGACTTCACGATCTACTGGCCCCGCCCGGTGGCCGACGATGATCTCGCGACCAAGCGCTCGTGGACCCGCAATGGGTACACCTTCGAGTTTCGACCTGCGACCTTCGACCACCTGAGTGGACGGATCGAGGTATCGAGGCAGGGACAGACCGGTTGGACCTTCGAGGTATCCGACAAGGGCGTCGATGAGTCCCAAATCGATCGCATCCCACCATTGCCGATCTTCTGTCCCCAGTGCGGAACGGACTGGGAGATCTTCAAGCAACGCCCTGTCTATGACAGAAGCCGGACCCGGTCATCGATACGGACCATGGGTACGGGCTACGAGAAGCTCGCCCAGGTCCTGGTCGACAGCTTGGTCCGGGAGCTCCGGGTCGCTGGGGAGCAGGCGCGACGGCTCGTCCTCTTCTCCGACAGCAGGCAGGACGCCGCGAAGCTGTCGGCCGGACTCGAGAAGAGGCACTACCAGGACCTGATCCGTGAACTCCTCGCAAAAGAGCTCGTGTTGGGATCGGGCGTTGAGGTCGATGCGGCGCTGGCGTGGGCCGATGGCGATCGATCGGACGGTGCACGTGCAGCATGGAACGACATCAAGGTGCGATTCCCTGATCTCCACGCTGCGCTCAACGCAGTGAGGGATGACGAGCCAGGAGCGCGCGATCGCGTCGTGGAGGTCGCGGCGTCGTTGCAGCAGGGCCGGACCGTGTCCGAGCTGGCGATGGCCATCGAGATGAGGCTCGTGACCCTTGGGGTATCGCCGGCGGGGCCGGACCCTTCTGCCAATCGAGAACCTCCGTGGGAAGAGGATGGCGTTCGATGGGACGAGTTGTACGAGTGGCCCTCGGGTGCCCATCCCCGCCGCAGGAGTGACCTGCCAACACCTCAGCACGTCGAGCTGCGCCGCCGCATCGATAACTCCTTACTTCGTGAGTGCCTACTCAACGTGTTCTCGGGCAACGGCCGTGACCTGGAGAGCCTCGCGCTCGCCAAGCCCACGATCGTCGTAGACCAGGGGGCCTCCCCGGCCGGCATGGATGAAGTGACCTTCGCCGAGGTGGTGCGCTCCAGCGTCCGCATCCTTGGTGACGACCGTCGACTGCAGGGGGTGAAGAGCGAGGCCGACTCGCCCCCAGCGAACGTTCGGCGCTACTGGAAGAAGGTGGCTGAGCTCCACGACGTCCCCGTTGACGGTCTCGGTGCTGCCGTCCAGTCCGCATGGGGTTCCGCTGTCCTACGCCACGTCGTGCAGCCCGCCCTTCTGCGCCTCGGCCCTCCTGGGGACTTGCATTGGGAGTGTCCGAGCTGCGCTCGCCGTCACCTCGACCGGGCCGCCGGCGTTTGCACGTCGTGCACTACCCAACTCAGCACTGCCTCCATTGAGGCCCGGCGACCTGAAGATGACTACTACGCGTATCAAGCGAGCCTCGGTGACGGCGGCTTCAGGCTCCACGCGGAAGAGTTGACCGGGCAGACCGACGACGAGGACGCTACGCGTCGACAGGCCCGGTTCCAGGACATCTTCCTCGACGATGAGAGCGAACTAGTCGATGGCGTTGACCTGCTCAGCGTCACCACCACCATGGAGGCCGGAGTCGACATCGGTTCGCTCCGCGCGGTCGTCATGTCGAACATGCCCCCGATGCGCTTCAACTACCAGCAACGAGTCGGACGCGCTGGTCGGCGCCGCGATCCGTTCTCGTTCGCCCTGACGGTGTGTCGCGATCGAACCCACGACGAGTACTACTTCCACCATCCCGATCGCATCACGAACGATCCACCCCCTTCGCCGTACATCGATCTCAGTCGCAAGGAGATCCTGCGTCGGTCGCTCGCTGCCGCCGTGCTCCGCGACGCATTCCGAGCGCTCAAGGCCGAGCGACCTGACGTTGATCTTGGCCAGTCGGTACACGGCGAGTTCGGGACGATCGTTTCCTGGCCGGCGGTCAAGTCTGATGTCGCTCGCTTGGTCGTGGCAGGGGCGGATGGGACCGAACGACTCCTCGACGCGCTGTTGAAGAGGGCCCGCCAAGATCTCGTCGACGATCGTGCAGATCTGCTCAACTGGGCCACCGCTGCCAGCTCCGAGTCGATCGTTGCCGACGTCGACGCCGCGATCGCCATTGCAAGCACCCACGATGAGCTGAGCCAGCACCTCGCCGAGCGCGGAGTCCTGCCCATGTTCGGATTCCCAACGCGCGTCCGCGACATGTTCTTGCGCCACCCGAAGCGCCCCTACCCCTGGCCCCCAGGAGGCACCGTCGACCGCCAACTGGAGCTTGCCGTGATCGACTTCGCTCCAGGATCGGAGACCGTCCGAGACAAGCAAGTCCACACCGCCGTCGGCCTGGCTGCATACCGACCAGCAGGGCCGCGTGTCGTCGCGGATGACCCTCTGAGCAGGTCTCTGGAGATCACGCTCTGCCGGCGATGCGGAACGGCCCGCCGGCGAGACGGAGTGGTGCCAGTCGCCTGCGACGAGTGCTCTGCGGCGGCCCCGGAGTTTGGCGGGTTCTCGCTCGCGGAACCCGCAGGCTTCCGGTCGGCCTTCCGCTCCGAGGACTTCGAAGGAGCCTTCACACGAAGGTCGCGGGCCACCACACCTCGCATCGCCCCGGACCTGGAGAGCATGCGCTCAGTAGATGTCGGCAGCGCACGAGCGTTCAGTGGCCGGGGAGACATCTTCATCGTGAACGACAACGGTGGTCGCCTCTATCGGTTCGCCCCCGACAGTGCCCGGGACTCGTGGCTCTCGGTCGATCTGTGGATGGATCCAGACGCTCGACAGCGGCTTCGCCCATGGACCGTAGGGAGCGAGCTTCAGTTGGACCAGCAGTGGGAAGGCGCGATCGGAATGGTCAAGCAGACCGACGCCTTGCTCGTCGGTCGCTCTGGAACGGTCCCTGGTTTGGACCTGCGACCGTACGATCCGGGCCGCCGCGGTGCCTGGTACTCGCTGGGATTCCTCCTCCGAGCGGAGGCAACTCGTCAGCTCGATATCGGAACGGCTGAGCTCACCGTGGGCTACTCAGTCCGGCACCTCGACGACCAGACCCACACCGAGGTGTTCCTCGCTGATGCGCTCGAGAACGGAGCTGGCTACTGCACGCGCCTGGGAGTCCCAGATCAACTTGAAGCGCTGCTCAAGGGAGCCGACCGGTTCGCATCGGACCTGGCGAAGCCACCCCACGACGAGTGTGACTCCTCCTGTCCAGACTGCTTGCGTGACTTCACGAACCTCGTCTTCCATCCTCTCCTCGACTGGCGGCTCGGCCGAGACCTCCTCGACCTCATCCTCGACCGTCCGCTTGATACCGACTGGTGGTCTGGTGATGAGCGACTGCTCGCCGAGGCATTCGCCGAGGACTTCTACGGCGATGCCGTCAGGTTGGACGGCGGCGCCTGGGCCATCGATGGCGACGATGGCGTAGTCGTCGTTCGGCATCCGTTCGAGGCGCCGGTCGATGGCTCCGACCCAGAGGCTCTCCACCTCACGGATCGCATGGACCGTGCCCTCATCGAGGCCGAGGATCGCGGCGCTGGCCGGCCAATCCGATTCGTCAGCTCCTTCGACCTACAGCGCCGGCCAGGCTGGGTCATCGCTCGATCGGGCTGACGGATGCCTCCGCTTCCGGCGTCGACACCAATCGAGGTCGCGTCCCCCTCGCTCCTCCACCGCCTCCTCGGTTGTCCCCTGCGAGTCGCCTTCGAGCAGGCGGGTACTCGCGCTGGCGGCCAGCGCCCGCGCCCCGCTCCATGGGCCTTGGTCGGAACTGCCATCCATCGAACCATTGAGCTGTGCTTCGGGGACCCACCAGCGGAACTCGAGGATGCATGGGAGCGGGCGTGCGATGAGTTGGCCGCCCGAGACGGCGATCCCCGCGAGGCTCCGAATGCTCGGCGCTCCCTGTTGAGGCTGCAGCGTCGTTTGCCTGAGCTGCGCGCCTACGTCGATGGTCGAGACCCCGCCTCAGTGCTCACCGAGCATTCTTTGAAGAGCCCGGATGGAAGGGTCGCGGGAGTTGTCGATCTGCTTGTCCTTGGAGAGCGCCCGTCGGTCATCGACCACAAGACGGGCGTCGTACTCGATGAAGGCACAGCATCGCCCCAGTACGCTCGCCAGCTCGCCCTGTATGCGTGGTTGGTAGGTGCAGCGCAGGCAGTCGAGGTCGATGACGCTGCCTTGTTCTCGCTCCGCAACGGGCTGGTTGAAGTGGACGTATCCGAGTCGGCACGACGGCCGCTCATCGAGGCGGCGTTCGATGCCGTGCTCGCGTACAACGACCTGACTCCAGGAGAGCAGCCCGCGACTCCGTCCGTGGAGGCTTGCGGCACCTGCCGGTTCGTCGGCCGATGCGACCCGGCGTGGAAGGCGCTCGCTGGCGGTGAAGTGGAGCGCCTCGGGTGGGGCGAGTCGATTCGGGGCGAGGTAGCTCTTCCGGTCGTCTTCGCTGCTGGCGGCCGCAGTGCTGTTCAGGTGAACGTTGGCGTTGGGACAGTTGGTGGTGTCGTGACCGTCACCGATGTTCCCGCCGACCTTGGGGATGGCCTCCAGGAGGGCGCGGAGGTGGCCCTGTGGGGTCTTGGTCTTCGTTCGGAGGACCCCGTGACACTTGCGTGGCGCGACGGGAGCAGCGGTATCGAGGCCCTGCTGTGACTCGGCTGCCGCTTCAGTTGGATCGCGGCTTGGGCCCCGCCCCTGTACCAGGATGATCTGGATGGTCACCAACCAGGTCGAGGAACCGGTCCGGGACATCGGCGACCGGTGAAGCCGCTGGAATCGTCTTCTTTCGGCTGATCCGCAGCACGAGTGGCTCGCTAGTAGTAGCGATGCCGAGAGTGGTGCGGATCGCTCGCCCTATGACCTCAGCGAGCAACGGAGGCGTGGCGTTTCCAATCTGGCGAATCTGCTCACGGCGGGTCCCTTCGGCGCACCAGTCGGAAGGGAATGACTGAAGGCGCAACGCCTCCTCAGGGGCCAGCGGTCGGTTGTCCCAATGGAAGGGACCGGCAGACGGCCCGGGTTGAGCTGGCAACGTCCACGACGGTTGATCCTTCGCCAACTTCAACAGGAAGGACCAGTAGCGGGTTCGGTAGCCGAACAGAGGCTTTCCTTCACCGTGGGATGTGTGCCAGAGATAGTTGGAGCCTTCGGGGATGCTTGGAAGAAGCGCGGACCACTTCCCGATGGCGGGAGCAGGCTCCGTGACCTTGACATCGTGGAGTGCGTCCCACGCCCGAATCGGCGCGTCGCTGTGCGTGGGCTCCGGCCAGATCATCTCCTCACCGTCACGAAAGGCAGCGATGATCGCGCGTCGGCGTCGTTGGGGAACCCCGAAGTCGGCTGCATCCAGGATGGCCGTGCTTACCTTGTAGGAGGTTGAGCAGCGTTGGTTGATGGCATCGAACTCGCTCGCAATTCGTGCAGCAACCGAGTGTGGGCCTGCGACGAAACCTTGAACGTTCTCCATCAGAACGACCCTCGGCAGGAACGTCTCTGCAAGTCGGAGGAACGACAGCAGCGGCTTCGCTCGCTCGTCAGCGAAGCCACTCCACGCCTGGTCGTTCCACATCGCTGCCTTGGAGTACGGCTGGCACGGCGGCGCGCCGCACAGGAGCGTTAGGTCGCGGGGTTCGAGTTGTAGGTCAGCGGGCGTCAGCGCCTGGGCAACTTCCTCGATGGCCGGGGGATCGAGGACGGTCCAACCGTCGCGATTGCGCTTGAGTGATCGGCGAGCGACCGCGTCTTGCTCGATGCAGCCGAGGATCTCGAACCCAGCGGCCTCCAAGCCGAGGTCCAGGCCGCCCAGGCCGGAGAAGGCCGAAAGCGCTTTCGGCGCACCCGCGGTCACCTCCACATCTTGGCAGGCTCGGAGGGTTGCATCAGCGCTCCCTGACCAGACGCGGGCCGTGGCGGAAAACGTCGAACCCCGAGGCGTACCTTGCGGCAGGGGCCTCGGGGAGTTCTCTGACAGCATAGCAGGGATGTCGCCGAGCCAGCCAGGACTCCCTGCCCTCGAGGCGGTGCTGTCGGCAGCTCGCCTGCGACCCTACCTGGACGCTTGCGATGGGGACGCTTCGGCAGCCGTTGAGCTGTACGAGTGGAACATCGGGGTGTCGGCCGCGTTCTGGGAGGTCATCGTCGTCACCGAGGTGGCCATGCGCAACGCGATGCACGATCGCCTCAGCGATGCCTACGGACCGACCTGGTACGACGACCAGAGCATCTTGGACGACCGGTCGCTGAAGGCGATCCGCGAAGCGAAGCGCCGCGCTGCCCGTGGGCTGCCCGCTGGCGCTACGCCCACGCCGGGCAAGGTGGTCAGCGAGATGAGCTTCGGGGTGTGGGTGGCCCTGCTCGACCGCGGTGGCCGGTCGACGGTTGCTGGACAGCGCCTGCTCTACCACGACACGCTTTGGCTTCCGGCCTTGCAGCACGCCTTCCCGGCAGGTCCGGGCCACCAGCGCAGGACGAACCGCGGGCTGCGCACCGTGCAGAGCCTCCGCAACCGGATCGGTCACCACGAGAAGATCTTCAAGGAGCCGTTCAAGGACACCCAGCTCACGCTGGGCGACCTCCACGACCACTGCATCGACGTGACTGGCTGGATCTCCGCCGACGCCGCTGCCTGGGCAATGAGCATCAGCCGGGTACCTGAGCTCCTCGCTCGCCGACCCGCGAGCGCATAGAGCCGGTCCGCCTCGTCCACCTCGGATGCCGGCGACGGCAGGCTGGACTCGGGTCACCCGTCCGCCGCCCTACCGATCTTCCACACACTTGCACCGGGGGTGTCCGGTTGGCCGCCGGGTGGTCAACCGGATAGCCAGCGGGAGGCGCGGCGGGAGGTCGCCGGCAGGTTGGTGCTGCCTCCCGTTTGAGAAATCCGCGATTGATCGCGCGGTTTTAGGGGCCTTCAGGGGCCTACCTGGGTGTGCTGAGCATCGCGAAGTTCTCCTCGGCCCCGGATCCGGCTGCGTACTACCTGGAGGTCATCGCCAACGAGCGCGACGACTACTACCTCGGGTCGGGTGAAGCGCTGGGTCGGTGGGTCGGCGCCGGGGCGGAGCGGCTCGGACTGAGCGGGGAGGTCGAGGCCGACGCCCTCCGCTCGGTCATTGAAGGCGTCGACCCGGCCTCAGGGGAGGCGCTGACGAGGTGGCGGAAGATCAAGGGGTTCGACCTCACGCTGTCGGCCCCGGTGTCACTGCTGTGGGGCCTCGGCGACGATCGACTCGCTGCCGAGGTCGTCGCCGCGCACGACAAGGCCGTGGCGGCGTCAGTGCATTACCTGGAGGACGCGGCGTGTCTGGTTCGTCGTGGCAAGGGCGGTGTCATCCGCCATCAGGGCGGCGGGTTGGTGTCCGCCGCGTTCCGGCACCGGACGAGCCGCGAGGCCGACCCGAACCTGCACACCCACTTGGTGACGGCGAACATGACGCTTGGTCCGGACGGGCGGTGGAGCGCGCTGCACACCCCGGCGATCTACCAGCACGGCAAGACCGCCGGGTTCGTCTACCAAGCTGTGCTGCGCCACGAACTGGGCGAGCGCATCGGCGTCGCGTTCGAGCCGTCGGTGCCGGGGGTGGGGGAGGTCGTCGGGATCTCCACGAAGACGCGCCGGGCGTTCAGCCGCCGCCGGATCGAGATCGAAGTGGTGATGGCCGAGCACGGGGTGCGCTCAGCACGCGGTGCGCAGGCGGCCACGCTCGACAGCCGGCCGGCCAAGCCCGAGATGGTCGACGAAGAGATCCTGCGGGAAGGGTGGCGACGGCGGGCTGGCGAGGTCGGGTTCGCCGGCAAGGTCCCGACCGGCCCGCACCGACCTGCGGTGGCGAGCGACGAGCTGCTCGGCGCGTTGCTGACCGAGCAGGACGCCACCTTCGACCGTCGCCAGGTGATCCGGGCCGTCGCCGAGACCGCCACCCAGGGACTCGACTACGACGCCATCCGCCGACGAGCCGACCACTACCTCTCCAGCGACGCGGTCATCGACGTCGCCGCCGAGTGTTGGACGACCCCCGAGATGCTGGCGCTCGAAGCCGACGCGCTCCGTCGCTCCATCGACGGACCCCGGACCGTTCCCGTCGACCCCCGGTCGTTGATGCTCGCGGTCCGGGCCCGGCCGTCGATCAGCATCGAACAGGCGCTGGCCGTCAAGCGGGTGACGGTGACGGACGCTCCTGTAGCTGTGATCGTCGGCCAGGCCGGTACGGGCAAGACCTTCGCCCTCGACGCCGCCCGCGAGGCATGGCATCGCACCGGGCTGCGTGTCCGTGGCGCGGCGCTCGCTGCCAAGGCGGCCCGAGAGCTCCAGGCCGGGTCAGGCATCCCGAGCCAGACCATCGCCCTGCTGCTCCAGGGCCTCGACTCTGGTCGGGATCGGCTCTACCGGACCGACGTACTGGTGTTGGACGAGGCAGGGATGGTGGGTACCCGTCAGCTCCACCGGCTCATCGACCACACCGCCAAGGCCGGGGCGAAGCTCGTACTGGTCGGTGATCCGAAGCAGCTCGCCGAGATCGAAGCCGGTGGCCTGTTCGCGTCGCTGGCCCGGCTTCTCGGTCATGCGGAGCTGACCGAGAACCGGCGGCTCACCGACCGAGCCCAACAAGCCACCGCCAGCGCGCTGCGAGACGGGCACATCGACCGAGCGCTCCGGCGCATGGAGCAGAGCGGGTCGCTCACCGTCGACGACAACGCGGATCGGGTTCATGGCCGGATGGCCGAGGACTGGTACCTCAGCCACATCACCGGCCGTGACGCCGTGATGCTGGCCCTGCACCGCAGCGACGTCGCGGACCTCAACCAACGGGCACGGGTCCACCTCATCGCCAACGACCACCTCGGCCCCGTCGTTCTCGCCTCTGACGACCTCGAGCTGCGCGTCGGCGACCGGGTCCTGGCGCTGCGCAACGACCGAAAGATCGGCATCGTCAACGGCACGGGCTGTCCGGTCATGCCGCCTTCGAGACCTTCTCGGGGCTGACCCGCCTGCCCCTGCCCGCTCGGCGGCCACCGGCGATCGTGGCGCGGCTCGTCCGGGAGAACGTCCCAACCACCCGGTCCCTCGCGGCCGACGCAACGTCGGCGTTGCTCGAACGCTTCGCCGACGAAGAGATCGCCGGAGGTTCGGTGGACGGCGCCCTGGTCGGCGCCGCGGCCGTCGCGCCCGGCGTGACCTTGGTGACCCTCGACCGCCGCGCTCTCGAGACGTACCGCGTCCTCGGTGTCGAGGTCGACCTCCTGACGCTCGCCCCGAGCTGACCCACGCCCGCGGACGCGGCCCGCGGGCCCGACGGGTGCCCCAAGCAGCCAGGCAGCACCGTCCGCTCCTGTGAGACGTCAGAGGGAGCGATCCGCGGCGGACCTGGCCGCCGGCCGCGGTCGATGAGGGGGAGCGACCACGCAGGCTCCACTCCATCGCCGGCGACATCCCGCCCCGTTCCGCGGGAGAACCAGTACCGTCGACCGCAGGCCGACCAGGCCGCGTCACCCACGTGACCGGTCGACGAGGGAACCTTCGCCGCCGGCCCGTTGCCCGCGACGATCGGCCAGTCCTTCCTCTCGAACACAGCCACTGGCAGGGCATCACCACCACCACCCCATCGTGATGACGCGGCCACCTCGCTCCGGCCCGCGACCGATGGTGTCAGACAGGAGCCACCAACATGCTCGTCGAGGCCATCGGAGACCTCCTCCCCTCTGCCATCGGGGTGGCGCTCAGCCCCGTTCCGATCATCGCCACCGTCGTGATGCTCGGCGCACCGCGCGCCCGGAGGCAAGGTCCAGCGTTCGCCCTGGGCTGGATGGCCGGGCTCGCCGCGGTGAGCGTCCTCGTGGTGGTGATCGCCGGCGCGGGCGACGCGGCCGCCGAACCTTCCACCGTGTTGAGCTGGGCCAAGGTCGTCATCGGAGCGCTGTTCGCCGCCATGGCCGCCAAGCAGTGGCGCTCACGACCGCGGCCCGGCGTCGAACCGGAGCCCCCGAGGTGGATGGCCGCCATCGACACCCTGAGCACGGGCCGATCGACCCTGCTGGGTTCGGCCCTGTCCGGGCTCAACCCCAAGAACCTCGCCCTCACCCTCGCCGCCGCGGCCACGATCGCCCAAGCGGGCCTCTCGGACCGCTCGGCGGCGGCGGCGATCGCGGTCTTCGTCGTGGTCGGGTCGCTCACCGTGGCCGGACCGGTCGTGCTGTTCCTGGTCGCTCCCGGGAAGGCCGCGGCGCCTCTGCGGTCGGTGAAGGACTTCATGTCCGCCCACAACGCCGCCATCATGACGGTGGTGTTGCTGCTCCTGGGCGCCAAGCTCCTCGGCGACGGTCTCGGTGGTCTCTGAGGGGTCGGCGCCGAGATCGCCCACCGGGGTTCCCTCGATCGACGACCGGCGGCGGCCGTTCAGGAGCGTTGCGGCGCGGGGGGAAACCAATCGCCGCGCCTGACGGCGTCGCTCGGTACGTAGGCCCGGAACGTGAGCGAGAAGGGTCGGCCCTGGGGGGCGGGGAGCCAGTTCGCCTCGGGGATGGCGTCCGCACTTGGTGCGAGGTAGATCCGCAACGACCCGTCGGCCTGGGGGGGAGGCGGGGCCACGCTGTTGAAGGTGTAGCGATCGAGCCGGTTGGGCACAGCCACGAAGGCAGGTATGTCGACGAGGCTCAGGGACCAGTAGGCATCGACCACGTGGTCGGGGTGGGCCGTCGCGGGGAAGTCGAGCACGTAGGTCGATGATCCGTCGAGAGGGTGCCCGTCGGCGTCGCTCGTGGTGACGAAGTACACGACCTCGTGGCGGGCGTTGGCCCAGATGCCGACGTAGTTCGCGGCGGTGCGGATGGCGACGTCGTCGCCGTAGTTCCCGATGACCGTGGTGCCGACCCAGTGGTTGCGCACGGTTCCGGCCCCGCTCACCGCGTACTGGCGGAAGCGCGGGATGACGTCGTCGCGCAGGACGGCATCGATCTCGGCGCGAGCGGTCGGATCGAGCACGTCGCGGGCGACGTCGCGGGCCCTCGCCTGCATCTGGGCGGCAACCGGTGAGACGTCGGGAGCGCTCCGCAGCAGTGCGTCGGCGTGGTCGAACAGCTCGACGCCGATCAGCGAGGCGTTGTCGAACTCGGGCACATCGACGGTCTCGGGGATGGTCGGCGTACCGAGCGAGCGCAGGGTCAACGCGTGTTGCAGGGCGACCGCCCCGTCGGGGTCGTCCTTGAGCTCGACCCGGGCGAGCAGCTTGGCCTTCTGCGAACGGAGCTCGATGCGCACCGCTCGGTCCGGGACGCTCGCCGGGGACCCGGCGGTGACGAAGGCGAACGAACCGTTCGGATGGTGCGGGTAGTTGCGAGGGTTGATGTTGGTGATCACCTCGCCCCACTCGTCGAGGACCTGCACCGTGTAGTAGCGGTCCGTCACGACGGGGACCTCGAGCACCGCCGGTGTGGTCGGGTCGACCGCGACCCACGCCTCGGTGTTGGTCACGTCGAGGTTCGGGTTCACCCAGTCGAGCGGTTGGCCGACCGGGTTGTGCTTGAGCACGTTGTACTCGACGCCGTCCTCGGCCAGGTCAGCCCGCTCCTGGCGCACCACCAGCGCTCGCCCCAGCAGGTAGATGTAGGCGTCGTACACCGTCGACGCGTCGACATGACCGACACCGGATCGTCCCATGCCGCGCAGGGTACAGCGGCCCGCTCCGGGCGTCCCTCACCCATCGGCCGACATGGTCGACCGCCCCGCTGGATCGATGGTGGCGGTGGGATCACGATGATCGTGCCGGCGGGCATCGGGAGAGGCAGAGGAACGGTCCGACGACCCCTCCGCCCGGCAGGGTGCTGGCCGCCAGGGTGCAGGGGTTGATGCCGGGGGCCGCGGCGCCCAGACTCACTCGGGTCACGCCCGACCACGACCAGGGGGGCCGCGGGTGTCCACACGTGAGGACCTGCTGTTCGTGCCGGCGGGCACGCTCCGACGAGGGACGCCGTCCGACGAGGTCGACGCCGTCGTGGCCCGCCATGCCGACCTCGGCCTGCCGCGGAGCTACTTCGCGAAGGAGACGCCCCGGGCCGAGGTCGAGGTGCCGGCCTTCTGGATCGGGCGGGTCCCGGTCACCTGCGCCGACGTCGACGAGCACCGTCGGGAGGTCGGAGCTCGCCCGGTGCCCGGACCGGGCGACCTCCCGGTCGTCGTCCCGCACGGCGATGCCCTGCGCTTCTGCGCCTGGCTGACCGAGCAGTGGGGGGTCCCGGTGGGCCTCCCCACCGAGGCGCAGTGGGAGCGGGCGGCTCGGGGCGACGACGACCGCGAGTACCCCTGGGGCGACGAGTTCGCCCCGAGCCGGGCCAACCTGGCCGAGGCCGGCATCGCCGCCCTGACACCGGTCGGGTCGTTCCCGTCGGGCGCCAGCCCCTTCGGCGTCCTCGACCTGGCCGGCAACGTCGACGAGTGGACCTCCTCGACCTACGCCCCCTACCCGGGCGCCGACGCCGACGTCCCCGCCGTCGAGGAGTGGGCCAGCGACCCGCACGTCACCCGGGGCGGGAGCTACGTCCACCACCGCGACCTGGCCCGCTGCGCCCGTCGCCACGCCCTCTACCCACCCCACTCCACGGCCGGGTTCCGCATCGTGGTGGAGGCCGGCTGAGCGAGCGGGGGGCCGGCCCTATGCTCGCCCGGCAGGAACGGGGGCAGATCGATGGGTCACGACGACGAGCGGGCGCGTGGGGTGGAGCGGCCATGGTGGCCGAGGGTCCTCGCCGCGGCGCTGCTCCTCCTGGCCGTGACGGGCTGCTCCACCGGCTCCGACGACCCGGACGGGCCGGCCGAGCGAGCGGCGGACGAGACGACGGCACCGGACGAGGCGGCGCAGGTCGACGAGGCCCGGTCCGAGGATGTCTGCGCCACGCCCGCGGTGGACGGTCACGGGTTCGACCGCTACGGCGGTTGGAAGGGCCTCCACCAGGAGGGCACCGGTCGCTTCACCGTCGGCCAGGTCGACGACCGCTGGTGGCTGTTCACCCCGGACGGCAACGCCTTCTACGCCAGCGGCCCCACCGGCATCGACCCCGACGGTGACGCCATCGGGACCACCGACCGGAACCCGTACCGGGAGGCGGCGCTCGCCCGCCACGGCTCGGAGGAGGCCTGGGCCGAGGCGACCGTCGACCGGCTCTGCGACCTCGGCGTCCGGGCGCTCGGCGGGTGGCTCCGGGAAGACGCGCCGGACCTGTTGGCGGGTTTCCCGTACGCCGTGAACATGGACGTCTACGCGGCCCAGGCGCCCGTCGACACGCCGCTTCCCGGGGTGAAGGACCGCACCGACGTGTTCGCCGCCGACGCCCCCGAGCGGGCCGAGGCCGCCACGCAGGCGCCGCTGGTGGCGCGCTGCGTCGACGACCCCTGGTGCATCGGGGTCTACGTCGAGAACGAGGCCCCGTACGCCCCAGCCCTCCTGAGCAGCGGCACCCACCTCGACGTCTACCTGACCGAGCCGGCCGGCGCCCCGGG
The DNA here is from genome assembly GCA_964416885.1 of uncultured Iamiaceae bacterium. Classification (GTDB taxonomy): domain Bacteria; phylum Actinomycetota; class Acidimicrobiia; order Acidimicrobiales; family Iamiaceae; genus Iamia. The sequence goes on along the minus strand of CAYQGF010000003.1, from coordinate 17,580 downwards.
CAAGGTCGAGGCCCAGCGCTTCCTGGAGGAGCGCTACGACGGTGACGTCACCGCCTTCAACGCGACGTGGGGGACCGACCTCGCGGGCTGGGACGACCTCCAGGCGCTCACCGCACTGGGCGAGTGCGCCGCCCTCGACCTGTACTTCGACGACCTGTGCCTGATCGCCGGGCCCCGGGCCCGTCTCGACGACCAACTGGAGTTCGAGGCCCACGTCGCCGGGCGCGTCGCGGAGCTGGCCGACGAGGCGCTCGCCGCGGCCGACCCCGACGTCCTGAACCTCGGGCCCCGACTCGTCGTCGCCCCCTACGCGCCCTCTCTCCTCCGGGCCGTCAGCGCCCCGGCGGACGTGGTGTCGGTCAACAACTACGACGTCCAGGACTTCGCCGAGTCGCTCCTCGACGACCCGACGCGCGCCGCCATGGCCGAGATGGACCTGCTCTCCTTCGACCCGATGGCCCGGCTCGACCAGGTGGCCGAGGTGACCGGCAAGCCGGTCCTCGTCAGCGAGTGGTTCTACCGCCAGGCCCGCCCGGGGGTGGCGACGCACCCGGAGTTCCTGCCCGAGCGGCCCGACGCCGCCGACCGGGCCGAGGCGGTGGGGGAGTACCTCGACGGCCTGCTGGCCCGGCCCTCCGTCGTCGGCGACGCCTGGTTCCAATGGCAGGACCAGCCGGTGGAGGGCCGGCGCGACGGCGAGAACCAGTTGATCGGCATCGTCGACATCGCCGACGACCTCAACCAGCCCCTGGCCGACACCCTGGGCGAGCGGTACCGGGCCGCCATCGAGGTCCGGCGGGGCTGACCGCGGCGGCCGGTGGTCGGACCGCTCGTCAGCCGGCCAGCCCGGCGAGCCCGTTGCCGAGCAGCTTGGCCCCGAGGACCAGGAGGACCACCATCATGATCGCCGCGTTGTGGCCCGCCATGAAGTCCTTCAGGGCGCCCAGCGGCCCGGCGGCCCGGCGGGGCGCGACGAGGTACCAGACCGTGGGGCCGGCGACCGAGACCGACCCCAGGGCGACGTAGCCGGCGACGGCGAGGGCGGCCCGACCACCGCTCGTCCCGGCCTGGGCGATCGTCGTCGCCGCGGCCACCGTCAGGGCCAGGTTCTTGGGGTTGACGCTCGACAGGGCCAGGCCGAGCACCGCGGCCCGCGACGAGGGCATGGTGTCGATCGTCGCCATCCACGCCGGGAGCTGCGGGTCGTCACCGGGCCGGGGCCGGCCCCGCCAGGTGCGGGCCGCCAGGGTCACCAGCAGGAGGCCGAGGGCGAGCTCGACCATGCCGACCGCCGTCGACGGCCCGCCGTCGTCGGCCCGGCCCGGGCTGCCGCTCAGGAGGAGGACGAGGAGCGTGGTCAGCGTCAGCCCGGCGACCCAGCCACCGGCGAAGAGCGAGCCGGTGACCTTGGCCCTCGGCGTGCCGAGCATCAGGATCACCGCCACGATCGGGACGGGGCTCAACGCCACTCCGACCGCGGCGGGGAGCAGGTCCCCGGCGACGTCCACGGGGCCGATCGTGGCGTCGCCGCGACCGGCCGGGCGTCACCCGGGAGGGGTGATCCTCGGAGCGTCCCCGGTGACCTGGCGGAGGAAGTCCTCGGCCTCGGCCCGGACCTTGGTGCGGCGCATCGGGGGCAGGGCGTGCACCAGGTCCCAGCGGTAGCGGGCCTTGGCCAGGCGGGGGTCGAGGACGGCGACGACGCCCCGGTCGGTCGAGGACCGGATCAGCCGACCGGCGCCCTGGGCCAGCAGGGTGGCGGCCCGGTCGAGGTCGACGAGCCGGAAGGCCTCGCCCCGGGCCGCCTCCCGCCGGGCCTGCATCAGCGGCTCGTCGGGCCGGGGGAACGGGAGGCGGTCGATCGTCACCAGCGACAGGGTCCGCCCCGGCACGTCGACGCCCTGCCAGAAGCCCATGGTGGCGAACAGGCACGTCGGCTCGTCGGCGGCGAAGGCCTCGATCAGGACCGGCTTGGGCAGGTCCCGCTGGGTCAGCACCGGCACCGACAGCCGGGGCTTCAGCACCTCGGCCGCCGCGTCCATCGCCCGGTACGAGGTGAACAGGGCCAGGGTGCGACCGCCGGCCGCCTCGATCAGGGCCATCAGCTCGGCGTGCGTGGCCGGTTCGTAGGCCGCCTCCCGGGGGTCGGGGAGGTGGGCGGCGCAGTAGAGGAGAGCGTGGTTCCCGTGGTCGAACGGGCTGCCGACGTCGAGGACCTCGGTCTCCGCCGCGGGCAGGCCCAGCCGGTCGACGATCGCCGGGGGGACGGTGGCGCTGGTCAGCACGGCCGTGGTGCTGCCCCACAGCCGCTCCTGGAGGGTTGGGGCCACGTCGACCGGCGCCAGCCGGAGCGACGGGGCGCGCTCCGGCCCCTCGACCCACATCACGTGCCCGGTCCGGGATTGGAGGACGGCGTCGAGCTCGTCGGCGAGGCGCCCGCCGGCCTTGGCCGCCCGAGTGGCCTTGGCCTTGGTGTCCTCGTCGTGGTCGGGCACGCCCTTGAGCGCCGCGAGCAGGCCGTCGACCGCGACCCGGGCGTCGGCCACGGCGTCGGCGATCTCGGGCTCCAACCGGCCCCGCAGCCGTCGTCCCACGTGGTCGGCCAGGGCATCGGCCAGCACCGCCCCGGCGGCCTCGACCGCCCCCAACGTCGGCGGGTCCTCCAACACCACTCCGGCCAGCCGGGACAGGGCCGCGAACCGCCCGGCGGTCAGGTCGACGCCGAAGGTCGACGAGATGACGTCCTCCAACTGGTGGGCCTCGTCGATGACCACCACGTCGTGCTCGGGCAGCACCACGCCGCCGGACTCCAGGTGCAGGCCATAGAGGTGGAGGTTGACGACGACGACGTCGGCCTCGCTGGCCAGCAGCCGGGCCTGCTCGGCGAAGCACGACCCGCCCTGCGGGCAGCGGGAGGCCCCCGGGCACTCGCGGGACCCGACGCTGACCGCGGCCCAGGCCTCGGGGGACGGCTCGAACGACAGCTCGGCCCGGTCGCCGGTGGCGGTGGTGGCGGCCCAGCGCCGGATGTCGGCCAGCTCCTCCTCGGGCGCCCGCTCGACCAGGCCGTCCAGGGCGAGTTGCTGGGCCGAGGCGTCGATCTCGCCCAGCCGCTGCCGGCACACGTAGTTCGACCGGCCCTTGAGCACCGCGAAGGTGAGGCCCTCGCCCAGGTGCTCGGCCACGAGCGGCAGGTCCTTGCCGACGAGCTGGTCCTGGAGGGCCTTGGTGGCGGTGGCGACGACGACCGGTCGGCCCGACAGCGCCGCGGGCACCAGGTAGGCCAGCGACTTGCCCGTGCCGGTGCCGGCCTGGACGACGACGGGCCGCTCCTCCCGGATGGCGGTGGCGACCGCCGCGGCCATCCGTTCCTGGCCGGGCCGGTCCTCGCCGCCGCCGGGCAGGGCGGAGGTGACGCGGGCCAGGGCGCGGGTGACGGCGTCGTCGCCGGGAGGAGCGTCCACCGCGCTCAGGCCGGGTCCGCCGGCTCGGCGTCGACCACGGCCCCGCCGCGGTCGGCCTCCACCGCGACCTCGCCCGGGAAGACCGGGGCCTTGATCTCCAGGGTCGTCCACCCGTGCTCGTCCTCGTACAGCACGGCGTTGAGGGCCGAGGCGTAGACGAGGATCCGGGAGAAGATGGTGAGCCAGGCCAGGATGGCGAACACCACGCCGATCGACCCGTACAGAGCGGACGACGATGCGACCATGCGGGGCACGAGCACCGTGCCCAGCGTCTTGAGGACCTCGAAGCTCACCGCCCCCACGATCGCACCGGGCAGCAGCGCCCTCCACCCGGCCCGCCGCTCGCCGAGGATCCAGAACGTCCACAGGAAGAAGGCCAGCTCGAAGGCCAGCCCGAGGAGGACCAGGCCGGCCGACGTCACCGCCCGGGGCACGGCGGTGGGGGTGCGGTTCAGGAGCGCCCCGGCACCGACCGAGCCGCCGAAGGTGACGACGCCGCCGAGCAGCCACAGCACCCCGACGCCCTTGGCCCTCGCCCCCGGGACGTTGCGCTGCCACGGGGTGCGGACCGCCAGCATCACCGCGGTGGTGACGCCGAGCCCGCTCCACAGCAGCCCCCCGACGCCGACGATCGACGCGGCCCGCCGGCTCTGCTGGGCCGTGCCGATGGCGTTCTCGACGGTCTGGGCGGCCGTTCCCTCCAGCCCGAGGGCGTCGATGATGTCGCCGGTGAGGTCGTCGTTGCCGGAGGTCACGAAGCCGACGATGGCGATCGCCACCAGCAGCAGCGGGAACAGGGCGACGAAGAACTGGATCGTCGCGGCCGACGCGGTGGAGCCGCCGTTGGTCTCGTCGACGCGTTCGTGCACGTCGAGCGCGACACCGAGCCACCTCCACCGCTCGCCCAGCGCCCTCAGCCGCTCCACCGCTGCACGCTACCCAGTGCGGGTCACCTCACCGGCCGGCGCCGGTCCGTAGGGTGGGAGCGATGGTCGAGCCCCGGGACCGACGATGAGCCGGGGGGCCGGGGAGGGGATCGGCCTCTACCGCGACCACGCCATCGTCGTGCGCACCTACAAGCTGGGCGAGGCCGACCGCATCGTGGTGCTCCTCACCGAGGACCACGGCGAGGTCCGGGCCGTGGCCAAGGGGGCGCGCCGCACCAAGAGCCGCTTCGGGGCCCGTCTGGAGCCGCCCAGCCACGTCGCCATCCAGCTCTACCGGGGCCGGGGCGAGCTCGACACCGTCGCCCAGGTCGACACCGTCGACCACTTCCGGGCGCTCCGCGACGACCTCCACGGGCTCGGTCAGGCCCTCACCATGGTCGAGGCCGCCGACCAGGTCGCCCTGGAGCGCCAGCCCAACCCGGCCCTGTACCGGCTCCTGCTCGGTGCCCTCCGCACCCTCGCGGCCTCGCCGTCACCGCTCGTCGTCGCCGGGTACCTGTGGAAGCTGCTGGCGCTCGAAGGCGTCGCCCCGGTGCTCGACCGGTGCGTGGTGTGCGGGAGCCCCGACCGTCTGGTCGCCTTCGACCACACCGAGGGCGGGGTCGTGTGCCGGGACGACCGGCGGGGCCAGCCGCTGTCCGCACCGGCCCTCGACCTGCTGCGGGACGTCCTGGGCGGGCGGCTGGCCGCCGCCCTGGCGACCCCGGCGTCGCCGGCCACCGCCGAGGTCGAGCAGCTCGCCATCCGCTCGGCCGAGCACCACCTCGAACGGCGCCTCCGTTCCGTCGGGGTCCTCGACCACGCCTGACCTCGGCCGGTGCCGGGCGCATCGCCCGCGCCGGGCGCTGCCCTCACGGGAGCGCGCCTAACCTCGGGGCGTGCCTGACACCCCGCCGCCCCCGCCCCCGCCGCCGCCCCCTCCGGGTGGTGAGGCCCCGCCGCCCGGGCCCGACCTGGCCAAGCCGGCGAGCGACGGCCCGGTCGACCAGGGCACCGTGGTCATCCCCGCCGGGGTGCACCTCCCCCCGCCCCCCGCCTCGGGTGGCGCGCCGCAGCCGCCGGCCCCTCCCGCCGGTGGCCCCCCGCCCCCGCCCCCGCCCCCGCCGCCCCCGGGCGGCCCGTCGCTCGACAAGCCCACCGGCGATCCGCTCCCGCCCCCGTCGGGTGCCCCGCTGGCGCCCCCCGGCCCGCCGCCCCCGCCGGGCGGTTTCGGCGCCCCGGCCGCGCCCCCTCCGCCCGCCGGCTTCGGTGCCCCGGCCGGTGCCCCGGGCTTCCCACCCCCGGCCGGGGGCGGCTTCGCCCCGGCCGTCGTGCCCGGCGTCCCGCCCGGCTACGTCCAGAAGGACAAGCTCACCGCCGGCCTCCTCGGGATCTTCCTGGGCACCTTCGGCGTCCACAACTTCTACCTGGGCAAGACCGGCCTCGCCATCGCCCAGCTCTGCATCACGGTGCTGAGCTGCGGCATCCTCGCCATCGTGTCGTCGATCTGGGGCCTGATCGAGGGGATCATGATCCTCACCGGCAGCATCGACCGCGACGGCAACGGGGTGCCGCTCAAGGGGTGAGCACCCCGGGCCCCGGGGTGGCGACCCCCACCCCACCCGGGCGTCGATCGGCTGACCACACCGTCGCGGTGTGCGATGCTGACGCCGCTTCCATCCGCCTCCACCAAGGATCGGCCCCATGAGCAACGTCCCCCCGCCCTACACCCCGGGCCCCGCTGGTCCGACGCCCGCCGCACAGGGTGCCGCCGGCCTGTTCTCGAACCGCTGGGGCATCACCGAGGGCCCGCCCGCCGGGTGGCAGCCCAAGCAGAAGATGGTGGCCGGGCTGCTCGGCATCCTGATCGGCTCCCTCGGGATCCACAGCTTCTACGTGGGCAACACCAAGAAGGGCATCATCCAGCTCGTGGTGAGCGTCTTCACCTGCGGCCTGTTGGGCATCTGGGGCTTCATCGAGGGGATCATGATCCTCATCGGAAACGAGAACTTCCAGACCGACGCCTACGGGATCCCGCTCACCGACTGAGGCGGGCCAGGCCCGTTGCGCCTCAGCGGGCCTGGCAGCGGGGGCACCACGTCGTGCCCCGTCCGTCGATGACGCGGCTGCGGAGCTCGGCCTCGCACCGCCGGCACGGTCGCCCGGCTCGGCCGTAGCAGAGCAGCTCGGCCTGGTTGCGGCCGGCCTCGCCGGTGGCGGTGCGGTAGTCCCGCAGGGTCGTGCCCCCGTTGGCCAGCCCGAGGGCGAGGGCCTCGACCACCGCGGCGTGGAGCCGGGCGGCCCGGGCCGGGCCGACCCGCCGCGCCGCGGGGTTGATGCCCGCCCGCCACAGGGCCTCGTCGGCGTAGATGTTGCCGACCCCGGCGACCGGGCGCTGCGACAGGAGCTGGGTCTTGACCCGGGTGGTGCTCGCCCGCAGCGCCCGCTCCAGGGACCGGGGCGTGAAGTCGGGGCCGAACGGCTCCGGCCCGATGGCGTGCAGGGTGGGCAGGGAACGGTGGTCGCCGGTGGGCACCACCGCGACCCGCCCGAAGCGCCGCACGTCCCGGAACGTGAGGGTCACGCCGTCGTCGAGCTGCCACCAGGCCCGGGCGTGGGGGCCGTCGGGGTCGAGGTCCGGGCCGAGCTGACCGGTCATCCCCAGGTGGACGACCAGCTCGAGCGGCGCCGGGCCGGGCCCGTCGAGGTCGGCGAGGAGGTACTTGCCGCACCGACGCACGGCCTCGACGGTGCCCCCGACCGCGTCCGGGGCCGGCGAGAACTTGGGCGACGGGTGGGCCCCGGCGGCGACGACGGTCCGGCCGACGAGGATCGGTTCGAGCGACCGCCGGAGGGTCTCGACCTCGGGCAGCTCGGGCACGCCCCGGAGGCTACGGCCGCTCGGGGCCGGGCGGGCGGCGTGACGAGGCTGGTGTCGGTACGATCCGGCGCGCCTGGCCCTGGAGGTGCTGCGTGTCGAACCCGAGCGTGCGGGAGGGCCTGACCGCGGCGGCGGCCCGGCGGCGGGGCGGGGTGCCGCCGACCGACGCCGCGATCGACGCCGTCGTCGACCTGGCGGCGGTCAACCCGGCCCCGGGGTGGACGGTGCGCCACCGCCCGCCGGGGGTCGACCTCCTCGCCGGGCACCAGGCCCGTGGCAGCGTGGTGGAGATCGCCGGCGACGACCGGCCCCTGATGATCACGTCGGTCGAGGAGGAGCTGCGGGCGGCCGACCAGCGGGCGCTCGACGTCGTGCCGCTCACCTACGGCGCGACCCGCGACGAGGGCGGCGGGCTCGTCGCGGTCGGCCCGGCCCGGGGCGCCGAGCACCCCGAAGCGGTCCTCCAGGTCGAGCTGGCCGACGACCTCGACGACAGCACCGCCGCGGCCCTGGTCGCCCGGCTCGGCGTCACCCTCGCCACCCTGCGGGCGGTCACCGACGACCACGCCGCCATGCGGGCCCGTCTCACGGAGGACGCGGCCGCCCTCCGCGCCGGCGGCGCCGACCCGGCGAGCCTCGACGCCGAGGCCCGCGACGACGCGGCCCGCACCGTCCGCTGGCTGCTCGACGGCAACGCCCTCCTCCTGGGCCTGGGCCGGCGACCGGTGGGCGTGGCGCTCGACGAGCCGGCCCCCCACGGTGCCCCGGACCTCGGGCTGCTCCGCTCCGACCGGAGGGTCGCGGGCCGGTGCGGCCCGACCGCCGCCGTCGGCCCCGACGAGCCACTGCGGGTCACCCACCTCACCGTGCTCAGCCCCCTGCACCGGCGGGTCCCGATGCTGCGGCTCGACCTGTGGGTGCCCGACGTCGACGGCGGTCCGGGGGCCGTCGAGCACCTGCTGTGGGTCGTCGCCCGCCGGGCCGCCGGCGCCCCGCTGGCCTCGGTGCCGGTGCTGCGCCGCAAGCTCGACCAGCTCCTCGAGCGCGAGGACATCGTCGCCGGGTCCTACGACGAGCAGCACCTCACCCTCCTGTTCCAGTCGTTGCCCGAGGACGACCTCTTCGGGCTCGGCACCGACGCCCTCCACGACCTGGTCGTCGAGCTGCTGGCCGAGGACCGCGACCACTCGGTGCGGGTGGTGATGCGGCCCGTGGCCGGCGCGCACGCCGTCGCCGCCCTCGTCACGGTGCCGGTCGACCGCTGGAACCGGTCGCTGCGCCAACGGCTCGAACGGTTCCTGCTGGCCCAGCTCGACGGCGACCGGGTCGACGTGTCGCTGTCGATCGGCGGGTCGTCGACGGCGGTGACGGCCCGGATGGTGGTGCACGTGGAACCGGGCCGGTCCGTGCCCGACCACCTCGACGCCGTCGCCCGAGAGGTCCGGATGGTGTGCCGGTCCTGGGAGGAGCAGCTGGCCGGCGCCCTGTCGTCGTCACCGGTCGCGGCCGACATCGGCGATGCGTCGGTGGTCGCGGCCCGATGGGCCGAGCGCCTGCCCGAGTCCTTCCGGGACTCGGTGGCGGCCCGCGACGCGGTCGACGACGTGGTCGCGTTGGAGGCCGTCGGCGCCGGCGAGGCCTCGGTGCGGGTGTGGTTCGGCGCCCGTCGCGCCCCCGACGAGCCCGAGCGCCTGTGCCTCGTCGTCGACCACGATGTCGAGCTGTCCCGCCTGCTCCCCGCGCTCGAGAGCCTGGGGCTGTGGGTGACCGACGAGGCCCGTTGGCCCGCGGGAGGCGACCTCTTCGTCCACCACCTCGGGGTGCGCGTCCGGGCCGCGGCCGGCGCTCCCGACGAGCCGCGCTCGGTGCGCGACGCGGCGGACCGTCTGGCCGACGCGGTGGCGGCGCTCGTGGCCGGCCCGGCCGAGACCGACGGGCTCAACCGCCTGGTCCTCCACGCCGACCTGGGCTGGGCCGACGTCGCCGTGCTCCGGGCCTACCGCCGCTACCGGCACCAGGTCGCGCCCCAGGACGACGAGGCCTACGTCGACGAGGTGCTGGTGGCCCATCCCGAGGTGGCCCGGTCGCTGGTGGCCCTGTGGCACGCCCGGTTCGGGCCGCTCCCGGAGGGAGCCGACCGGGCGGCGCAGGCCGCGGCGGCGTCGGAACGGGCGCAGCGGCACTGCGACGCGCTGGTCCGGCTCGACCACGACCGCATCCTGCGCGGCCTCGCCGGCACGATCGACGCCACCCTCCGCACCAACCACGCCCTGCGGCCCGAGGGCCCCCTCGCCCTCAAGCTCGACCCGGCTGCGGTCCCGGGCGCACCCCACCCCCGGCCCCACCGGGAGGTGTTCGTCAGCGGACGTGGCGTCGAGGGCGTCCACCTGCGGGCCGGGCCGGTCGCCCGTGGCGGGCTGCGGGCCAGCGACCGCGACCAGGACTTCCGGGCCGAGGTCCTCGACCTGATGCGCGCCCAGGTCCTGAAGAACGCGGTGATCGTGCCCACCGGGGCCAAGGGCGGCTTCGTCCTGCGGGGCGAGGCGGCGACGACGCTCGGCGAGGCCCGCCGGGCCGCGGTGGCCGCCGCCTACGACGCCTTCATCGGCGCCCTCCTCGACGTCACCGACAACCTGGTGGACGACCGGGTCGTGCCCGTGCCGGGACGATGGGACGGCGACGACCCCTACCTCGTCGTGGCGGCCGACAAGGGCACCGCCACCTTCTCGGACCGGGCCAACGCCCTGGCCGAGGCCCGAGGGTTCTGGCTGGGGGACGCCTTCGCCTCCGGTGGCTCGCAGGGCTACGACCACAAGGCCCTCGGCATCACCGCCCGGGGCGCCTGGGTGGCGATCGGGCGCCACCTGCGGGCGCTCGGCATCGACTCCCGGCGGGACCCGATCACGGTCGCCGGTGTCGGCGACATGAGCGGCGACGTGTTCGGCAACGGCCTGCTGCACTCCGACACCCTGCGGCTGGTCGCTGCCTTCGACCACCGCCACGTCTTCCTCGACCCGGCCCCGGACCCGGAGGCGTCCTACGCCGAGCGGCGCCGGCTGTTCGAGCGGCCCGGGTCGTCGTGGGCCGACTACGACCCGACCCTGATCTCACCGGGCGGCGGCGTCCACCCCCGGACCGCCAAGGCCGTGCCGATCACGCCCGAGGTGGCGGCCGCGCTGCGGGTCGACGCCGAGACGCTCACCCCGGCCGAGCTGGTGCGGGCGGTCCTGTGCGCCCCGGTCGACCTCCTCTACTTCGGTGGCATCGGCACCTACGTCCGGGCGTCGAGCGAAGACGACACCGACGTCGACGACCGGGCCAACGCCGAGGTCCGGGTCGAGGGCCGTGACCTCCGGGCCCGGGTCGTGGGGGAGGGCGCCAACCTGGCCATGACCCAGCGGGCCCGGGTCGAGTTCGCCCGTCGGGGCGGACGGGTGAACGTCGACGCCATCGACAACGCCGCCGGCGTCGACTGCTCCGACCACGAGGTCAACCTCAAGATCCTGCTGGCCCGGGCCGAGCAGGTCGGCCGGATCGACCGGGCCGAGCGCGACACCCTCCTCGCCGCCCACGCCGACGACGTGGTGGAGGCGGTCCTGTCGGACTGCGCGGCCCAGAGCGACGCCCTCGACCGGGCCGAGCGGGCCACGCCCGAGGGCCTCGCCGCCACCGTCGCGGTGCTGCGGCTCCTGGTCGCCGAGGGCGTGCTGGACCCGGAGGTCGAGGCGCTGCCCGACGATGCCGAGGTCGAGGCTCGGGCCGCGGCCGGGGCCGGCTTCACCCGGCCGGAGCTGGCCGTGTTGCTCGCCGGGGTCAAGCGCCGGGTTGCGGCCGAGCTGCTGGCGTCCGACGCCCCGGACCACCCGGTGCTGCGCCAGGCCCTGGTCGACTACTTCCCGCCCGCGCTGGCCGCCCGGTTCGACGACCTGCTCGACGAGCACCGGCTCCGGCGCGAGCTGGTCGCGGCCGAGGTGGCCAACGACCTGGTCGACCATCTGGGGCTCACCGCGGTGGTCACCCTGGCCGACGAGGTCGGCGCCACCGTGCCCGAGGTGACCCTCGCCTACTGGGTCGCCCGGTGCGTGCTCCGGGCCCCGGAGCGGTGGCGGGCGATGAGCCGCAGCCGCGGGGCGACCGCCCCCGACCTCGACCCCGACCCGGTCGACGGGGGTGACCTGCTCGCCGACCTGCTGCTCACCCTCACCCGGTCCGAGCTGATCCGGGCCCAGCGGGAGGAGCGGGAGGGGCGGCCGTGGGACCCGGCCATGCGCATCGCCGAGGACCAGCCGGTCGCCGACGCCCTGACCGACCACCTCGGTCGCGACGTCGACGGCGCGCTGGCGCTCGACCGTCGGCGCATGGCGATGCGCCTGGTGGCGGGAGGGCTCCCGCCCGAGGTGGCCGAGGCCGCGGCCCTGGTGCCGGACCTGGAGGCCGTCCACGACGTCGCCGCCGTCGCCCGGGACCTGGACCGGGACCCGGTCGTGGTGGCCGATGCGTTCACCGCGGTGTCCCGCCGGCTGGGCCTGGGCGACCTGCGCCGGGTGGCCGACGGGGTCGAGGTCGCCGGGCCCTGGGCCGCTCCGGCCCGTCAGGGCCTGCTCGACGACCTGGTCGGCGTGCGTCGGGAGGCGGCCCGTCAGGCCCTGGCCGAGGCGCCCGTCGACCTGGCGCCCTCCGACGCCGTCGACCGGCACCTGGCCGCCAACCCGGCGGCCGTCGCCGAGGCCGACGCGGTCCGGCGTCGCCTGGCCGCCGACGACGGTGGCAGCCTCGACGGCCTCGCCGTCGCGGTCCGGGCCGTCCGCCGCGCCGCCCTCTGACCGGCCGCGACGCGCCCGTGGTGTCAGACACCGAGGGCGCGGCTCCATCTAGGGTCCCGGGCCATGGCCACCTCCGACCTGTGGCGCATCGCGCCCGGCACCGACCTCGACCTGTCCGCCATCGACACCCGCGGCATCGAGGGGGCGCCCGGCGACAAGGAGGCGACGGCCGAGGCGACCGCCCTCCTCACCACCCGGCTGGGCGAGCTCCAGGAACGGCTGTGGGCCGAGGGGCGCACCGGGCTGCTCGTCGTCCTCCAGGCCATGGACGCCGGGGGCAAGGACGGCACGGTCAAGCACGTCTTCAGCGGCGTCAACCCGGCCGGTGTCCGGGTCACCCCGTTCAAGGCGCCGACGCCGAAGGAGCTGGCCCACGACTTCCTGTGGCGGGTCCACCGGGCCACGCCGGCCCGGGGCGAGATCGGGGTGTTCAACCGCTCCCACTACGAGGACGTGCTGATCGTGCGGGTCGAGTCGCTGGTGCCCGAGGAGGTCTGGCGGCCCCGCTACGACGCCATCTGGGCGTGGGAGAAGCACCTGGCCGCCGAGGGCACCGCCATCGTGAAGATCTACCTGCACATCTCGCCCGAGGAGCAGGCCGAGCGGTTCCAGGACCGGCTGGAGGACCCCAGCAAGCACTGGAAGTTCCACGTCGGCGACCTGGCGGTGCGGGAGAAGTGGGACGACTACCGGGCCGCTTACACCGAGGCCATCGCCCGCACCACGGCCGACGACGCGCCGTGGTTCGTGGTCCCGGCCGACCGCAAGTGGTACCGGAACTGGGCCGTCAGCACGATCCTGGTCGACGCCCTGGAGGCCATCGACCCCCAGTTCCCCGAGCCCACCGATGACCTCACCGGCATCGAGATCGAGTAGCGACTACTGTGGCGCCCGCCACATGGACAGGTGTCCAGGTGGCGGGTCGAGGAGGTCGCGACGTGGCGCACGATCTGGTCATCCGGGGCGGGACGGTCGTTGACGGCACCGGCACCCCCGGGCGCACCGCCGACGTCGCCGTCGACGGCGACCGCATCGTCGCCGTGGGCCGGGTCGAGGAGGCCGGGCGCACCGAGGTCGAGGCCGACGGCGCCCTCGTCACCCCCGGCTGGGTCGACATCCACACCCACTACGACGGCCAGGTCACCTGGGACGACGACCCCGGGCCCAGCGCCGAGCACGGCGTCACCACCGTGGTGATGGGCAACTGCGGCGTCGGCTTCGCCCCCTGCCCGCCCGACCGGCGCGACTGGCTCGTCGGGCTGATGGAGGGGGTCGAGGACATCCCCGGCAGCGCCCTGCACGAGGGGATCCGCTGGGAGTGGGAGACCTATCCCGAGTACCTCGACGCCCTGGAGCGGCGGCAGTGGACCGTCGACGTCGGCTCGCAGATCGCCCACGGCGCGGTGCGGGCCTACGTGATGGGGGAGCGGGGCGCCCGCAACGAGCCGGCCACGCCGGCCGACATCGAGGCCATGGGCGCGGTGGTGGAGGAGGCGGTGCGGGCCGGCGCCCTCGGCGTCAGCACCAGCCGCACCATCGCCCACCGGGCCATCGACGGCGAGCCGGTGCCGGGCACCTATGCCGCCGAGGACGAGCTGTTCGGCCTCGGGATGGCCCTGGCCCGGGCCGGCGCCGGCGTGTTCGAGCTGGCCCCGGTCGGCTCGGCGGGCGAGGACCTGACCGCGGCCAAGGCCGAGGTCGACTGGATGCGGCGCCTGGCCGCGGCGACCGGTCGGCCCGTCACCTTCGCCCTGCTCCAGGTCGACGATGACCCCGACCTGTGGCGGGAGATGTGCGACGTGTCCGCCGCCGCCTGCGCCGAGGGGGCCTCGCTCCATCCGCAGGTCGCCGGGCGCCCGACCGGGATGCTGGCCGGGCTCGACACCACCTACTGCCTGTTCTCCGGCATCCCCGGCTACGACGCCATCGCCGAGCTCCCCCTGGCCGAGCGGGTGGCCCGGATGCGGGGCCCCGAGGTCCGCCGCTCGATCGTCGATGCCGCCCTCGACGCCGAGACGCGCGCCGCCCTGGAGGCCTCCTTCGGGCGCTTCTTCGTCCTCGGCGACCCGCCCGACTACGAGCCCGGCCCCGAGCGCAGCCTGGCCGCCGTCGCGGCCCGGGAGGGGCGCTCGCCGCTGGAGGTCGCCTACGACGCCTTCCTCGAGGGCGATGGCGCCGGGCTGCTGTACCTGCCGATCCTCAACTACAGCGAGGGCTCCAGCGACCACACCCGGGAGATGCTCCTCCACCCGGCGGCCGTGCTCGGGCTGGGCGACGGCGGTGCCCACGTCGGGTTCATCTGCGACGGCTCGACCCCGACGTGGATGCTCACCCACTGGGCGCGGGACCGCTCCCGGGGCGAGGGCCTGCCGGTCGAGCTGGTCGTCCGCCGCCAGAGCGCCGACACCGCCGACCTCTTCGGCCTGGCCGACCGGGGCCGCCTGGCGCCCGGGATGCGGGCCGACGTCAACGTCATCGACCACGACGGCCTGCGGCTCCACCCGCCCCGGGTCGTCCACGACCTGCCCGCCGGTGGCCGGCGCCTGCTCCAGGGGGTCGACGGCTACCTCGCCACCGTGAAGTCCGGCATCGTCACCCGTCGCCACGGCGAGCGGACCGGTGCCACCCCCGGCCGGCTGGTCCGGGGCGCCCGCTCCGCCGCCTGACCGTTCCGTCACCTCGTACCACCCATCCCACCCAGGGGGACCGTTGACCCGCACCACCCGCACCCGTCTGGCCGCATCGGCCGCCGCCCTCGTCCTGCTGCTCGGCGCCGCCGGCTGCGGTGACGACGACGACACGAGCGCCGGCGAGTCCGGCACCACCGTCGCCGAGTCGTCCACCACCGCACCGGAGGACGAGACCACGACCACCGGCGCCGAGGCCGGGCCGCTCGACATCCTCGTCACCAACGACGACGGGTACGCGGCCGAAGGCATCGACGCCGTCGTGGAGGCCCTCGTCGCCGCCGGCCACGAGGTCACCGTCGTCGCCCCGCTGGAGCAGAAGAGCGGGTCGGGCGGCACCTTCACCGAGGGAGCGGTCGAGACCCAGGAGGAGGAGACGGCCAGCGGCCACCCGGCCCTCGCCGTCAACGGCTTCCCGGCCGACACCGTGCGGGTCGCCATCGACGAGCTGGAGATGACGCCGGACCTGGTCGTCTCGGGCATCAACGAGGGCCAGAACAACGGCGCCCTGCTCGACGTCAGCGGCACCATCGGCGCGGCCCGGGCCGCGGTGGCCCGGGGCGTCCCCGCCCTGGCCCTCAGCGCCAGCACCGGTGACTTCCCCGTCGGCTACGCCCTCGCCGCCGAGATCGCCGTCGAGTGGGTCACCGAGAACGCCGCGGCCCTGGCCGCCGGTGAGGCTCCGGTCGAGGTCGTCAGCGTCAACACACCGAGCTGCACGACCGGCGAGCCCGAGGAGCTGGTCGAGGTGCCCGTGTCGAGCGAGGTCGACCTGAACGAGCCCGACTGTGCGTCGGACCTCACCGACCCGGCCGACGACGTCGAGGGCCTGGCCAACGGCTTCCCGGTGCTGTCGGTCGTCCCCGCCGAGCCCGCCACGCCGCCCCAGCCCGGCTGACGTCCGCATAGGGTGCGGGCCATGAGCGAAGCAGCCGAGAAGGCGTTCCCCCTCTACCAGGCCGACATCGGCGCCGACGAGGGCACCGGCGAGTGGTTCGAGGTCACCCAGGACCAGATCGATGCCTTCGCCGACGTCACCCAGGACCACCAGTTCATCCACGTCGACCCGGAGGCGGCCAAGGCCACCCCGTTCGGGACGACCATCGCCCACGGGTTCCTGACCCTGTCGATGCTGACCCACCTGTCCAAGGGGGCCAGCTCGGCCACGCCCGACCCGGCCCGCCTGGAGGGGGTGTTGATGGGCGTCAACTACGGCTTCGACAAGGTGCGGTTCGTCAACCCGGTCAAGGTCGGGTCGCGGATCCGGGCCCGGGCGGTCACGTCGAACGCCGTGCTCAAGGGCAGCGCCATCGACGTGACCCGCAGCTTCACCGTGGAGATCGAGGGCGAGGAGAAGCCGGCCCTGGTGGCCGAGTGGATCACCCGCGTCGTCTACGCCTGAGCGCTACTCGCCCCGGAGGGGGGCCAGGATGTCGTCGGCGAAGCGGTGGAGGCCGTCGAGCTTGCCCTGCAGGTCCTGCTTGAACCCGCCGTAGAACAGCCACGGCATGGTCAGGACGTCGGTGACACCGACCGCCTCGGCCCGGCGGTAGTCGTCGAGCGAGACGGCGTCGTCCAGGGAGCAGATCATCGAGAAGTCGACGTCCGTGCGGCCGAGGCGCGCCCGCTCGTCCTCGATCTGCTGGCGGTACTCGGCTGCGGCCGCGGTCGAGATCAGGTCGCTGATCCAGCCGTCGTGGCGGGCGGCCCGGCGCAGCGCCGGGCCGCTCATCCCGCCGACGTAGACGGGGACCGGTGCGGCCGGAGCTGGCGTCATCTCCAGGCGGGGCACGTCGTAGAACTCGCCGTGGTGCTCGGTCCACTCGCCGGTCCACAACTGGGCCAGGAGGTCGAGCATCTCGTCGGCCCGCTTGCCCCGTTGGCGGAACGGCTCGTCCAGGAGGTCGAACTCCTCCTCGCACCAGCCCATGCCGGCCCCGAGGGCGACCCGGCCTCCGCTGAGCGCCGAGGCGGTGGCGATGGCCTTGGCCACCGTGAACGGGTCCCGCATCGGGAGGACGTAGATGTTGGTGAAGAACCGCAGCCGCTCGGTGACGGCGCCCAGCGCACCGATCGTGACCCACGGGTCGACCCACGGCGTGAACGGCGCCCACCGGCGGGACCCGTCCTCGGTGTAGGGGTACTTGGTGGTGAGCTCGGCCAGGTTCACCACGTGGTCGGCGACGGCCATGGCGTGGTAGCCGCGCTCGTCGGCGGCTCGGGCGATCGGCGCCAGCTCCGACGGGTCGATGTAGGCGGTGGCGATCGAGAACCGCATCAGGCGTGGGTGCCGCCGTCGATGCGGATGACCTCGCCGCTGATGTGGGCGCCGTCGTCGCTGGCCAGCAGGGCGATGACCGCGGCCACCGACGCCGGGTCGCCCGGTCCGATCGGCGACATGATCCGGGGGATCAGCTCGAAGTCGGCGTCGGCGGGGAAGTCGAGGCCCTTGGTCATGCCGGTGCGGACGCTGCCGGGGGCGACGGCGTTGACCCGGACGCCCCGCTTGGAGAACTCGACGGCCAGGGTGTGGGTCAGGGCCTCGACGCCGCCCTTGCTGGCCGCGTAGGCCGCCATCCACGGGTGCCCGAAGCTCCCCGAGGTCGAGGCGCTGTTGACGATCACGCCACCGCCGTCGAGCAGGTGGGGGAGCGAGGCCCGACACACCAGGAACGTCGAGGTCAGGTTGACCCGGATCACCTGGTCCCACAGCTCCAGGCTGTGCTCGGTCGAGTGGGCGGCCCGGAGGATGCCGGCGATGTTGGCGACCACGTCGAGCCCGCCACCGTTCTCGACCGC
>CAYQGF010000002.1:0-53152 GCA_964416885.1 uncultured Iamiaceae bacterium | reverse complement strand
GGACGAGGTCGACGTTGTCCCACCGCAGCCACACCAGCTCGCCGATCCGCAGCCCGGAGCCGAGCAAGAAGGCCCACAGCGGGAACATGCGGTCGCCGTTCTGGCTGTCGAGGAAGTGGCGGGCCTGCTCCGGGCTCCAGTGCTTCGGGATCTTCCGCTTGGTCGGCGGTCGGGCCACCGTAGTCATCGGGTTCACCCGGATCACGCCCTGCTCGACGGCAAGCTTGAGCGCGCCCGTCAGCGGCGACCGGGCCAGGCGCACCGTGTTGGCCGAGAGGGGCTTGCCGCCCTTCGTCCCGCCGCCGGCGAGCAGCTTGCGCTGCCACGCCAGGATCATCTCGGGCGTGAGGTCCCGCACCTTCTTCGTCCCGAGCCACGGCCGCACGTAGGACTTGGCGTTGTGCCGGTAGTCGAACCTGGTCTTGGCCGAGAGCCTCTCGTCGGCGTCGAGGCCGTCGAGGTAGAGGTCGAGCAGGTCGTCGACCGTCAGCGAGACGGGGAGCGACGCAGCACGCGGCCGCTCGTCGACCTCGTCCATCACCTTGCGCCGGGCACGAGCTGCGTCGGCGGCCGTGGCGAACCCACGCTTGGTGACCTGCTGCTGCCGACCCGTCAGCGGGTCGCGGCCGAGCCAGACCTTGAAGTACCACCGACCTCGGCCGTCTTGGTACACGCCTTCGTACTTGGGCATGTGCGCCTCCCATGAGAAGCAGCCGTGAGAAGCAGGATTCCCGACGATTCCGGGGTTCTGCTTCTCACATGCTTCTCACGGAGCGGCCCCAGCGCAAGGCCTTCCGCCGAAGATGGCCTCTGACCTGGGGCTATGTGGCGCGCTCGGAGGGACTCGAACCCCCAACCTTCTGATCCGTAGTCAGTGAACAGGCTCCTCGATCAGATGGTTTCGGGCTTCTGACCAGGGGAAACGAGAGTTTCCCCCCAAGGTTGGGGAGGCGTTCCCCCGGATTCCCCCACTGCAGCGTTGCGCTCGCCCCATGACCGAAGCGCATGGCGAAGCAAGTGAGCAGCAGGGAAAGCGGCGAACCCGAACGCGAGGTTCTCGAGTTCGATTTCGGCGTCCGTGCCTATCCGCCGGCCAAGGCCGGCGGATACTGGCGCATCCGATGGGAGGAGGAACGTCGCGCCCGCGACACCACGGCGAACTCGCGAGCCGCCGCCGTCGCCAAGGCCACCGACGTCGTCGAGCGACTCGGGCGCGGTCTCGGCACGAGCGGTGGCAAGGCCCTCGGTTCGGCGCTCGTCGCCCACTACCTCGATCCCGATCGGCACCCCCCGCGGGTCGACCGGTGGTCCGATCGTCACCGCGACGAGCAGATCCGCTACTGCGACCTGTACGTCCTCCCCGTCATCGGCGACGTTCAATGCCGGCAGCTCACCCGGATGGACTTCAAGCAGATCCTCGGCCAGGCGTCCACCCCGTCGGTGGCCAAGCACCTTCGTGCTTGCCTGTCGGGGCTCGTCAACGCTGGGTTGGAGGAGGGCTACCTCCTCGGCCGCCAAGACGTCTTGCGCGGCGTGCGCTGGCACGGGGAGGGCTCCTCCACGGAGCCCTCCGATCAGGCGATCACCGAAGAGGAGATCCCGACCGTCGAGGCCACCCATGCTCTCGCCCAGACGACCGCCGATCTGACCGAGGTGTGGTGGCGGCAACTGGAGATCCTCCTCGTCGCCTACTCGGGGATGCGGTGGGGAGAGCATGTCGCTCTCACCGCCGGTCAGGTCAGCACGAGCCGCCGCCGTATCCGTATCGACCGCCAAGTGGTCGAGACCCGCCGCGGGCTGAATGAGACCCTCCCGAAGGGGCGACGGCGACGCGCCACCATGTACCCGGCGTTCACCCCCGGCGGTGTCGATCTGGCCGGCCTCGTGGAACGACGGCTTGCTGAGCTCCCGTCCGACGGGCTCCTGTTCCCAGCCCCCCAAGGCGGCTGGGCACGACGCTCCAACTACGGCCGCAAGGTGTGGGATCCCGCCGCCCACGCCGTCGACTGGCCACGCGGGGGCCGCTCGTGGGCGTGGACGTTCCACTCCTTGCGACACGTCTTCGCCACCTGGGCCATCCACGAACCTCGCATCCCGATCGAAGACCTCTCCCGGCTCATGGGCCACTCATCCACGCGAGTCACCCAGGACGTTTACGTCCACATCCGCAGCGATATCTACGACCGCTTCTTCGCCGCGACGGGCTAGCACTTGGCCTCGACCGCTGCGGGCGCGGATCACCCAGGCCCCAAAGGTGGTGGTCAGAGCAGTAGCAGCACGGGCGTTCTCGTGCCGTTCAGGCTCTCGGCCTTGGATGACCCGTCGCGGTTGCCCAGGCCTCGACCTCCGACCAGAGCCAGAGTCGCCAACGGTCGCCCTGCCAAACGTGCTGAGGGAAATCCGCGTATCGCCGGGTCCAGGTATGGATCGTCTCGGCGTGACTGACGCCAAGACGCCTGGCGATCTGAGCCGCCGTTACAAGGTCATCGACATCGACCTGCCGGCCCATCATCCGGACGCTAGATCGTCCGACGGCCATCGCCGCCACTTGACTAGACAGCAAAGCACGTAGTAGTCAGGGAGCAGAAGAAGTGGCCCCGGCGCAGCTGTAACTGCCCGGGGCCGTGGCCGAACCCTGTATGAGAGGGCCCGACGATGGATGACTCTAGGTCGCTACACCTCGAAGGTGTGGAGGCGCCGAAGGTGCTCGAAGTGCCCCTACATCTGTGGGGCGAGACCCTTCGCCTCACGCGACGTCGGCGGCGGCTGACCCAGTCGCAGCTCGCCGGCATGGTCTGCCTCGCCCAGCAGAGCATCTCCAAGATGGAGCACGGCAGGATGTGTCCGCCCGATCAGCACAAGCTCGCCCTAGCCGTCGCGCTCCATGTCGATGCGAGGGTGCTCTTCCCGTTGCCCGACCTTGACGGGCGACTCCGCTTCCCGACCGACTGGCAACCCTGAAGGGAGGTTCGCGCCGAGATTGATGGTGGCCCCGGCGGCGTGTCAGCGCCCCGGGGCCGTGGCCGGAACCCGTGGAGGTCCCGACGATGACAGAACCTAGAAGCCGCGCCCTTACGCGGCGTCACCAGCTGTGTTGCCCCAACCAGGGCGCCGCAGCAACCTCCCGCACCGTCGTGTGGAGAGCATGGCCACCGGCGGTGTGCCATGACCGATGATCCAACCGAGCACCGGGCCCGCCGCTGGGTCGATGCAGGTGCGTTCCTCGCCCTCCAGCAGGAGGTGCGAGACGTGCGGTCGCTCCTCAGAGATGAGGTCCGCACCCGGCGGGTCGTGCTCGTCGACGAGCGAGGGGTCGGGCGTATCCGGATGGCCGCCGAGGGCGACATCTGCCGGATCGTCCTGGCTGATCGCGACGGCTTCGAGCGGATCGCGCTGGCCGCCCAGCCCGACATCGGGAACATCGTGGTGTCGGCAAGGGGCGAGGGTGGGCCCACCCGGGTCGACCTGTTCGCGCTGGATGCCGAGGACCGCCACGACGACCCGGTGGCGGGCGTCGAGCTGGTCGACGGCGGCAACTCGGTCGGAGGCTTCACGGTCTACGCCGGCCGGGACGCCTCGCTGTGGACCGATCCACTGGTGCCCCGGGATGAGGCGAGCACGCCCCGGCGCCGGCCAGGGAGGTTCCGATGACCAACGATCCGAGCCGCGAGGGAACCGAGCGGCATCAATCACTGGCGGCCTACCGGGCGGCGGGCGGCCAACCAGCCGACCATTCCCACGCGGAGATGCTGTTGGAATCGGCCAGCACCGAGCGTTGGGTGTACCCGGAGGAGCGCCTGGCTCTCTTGGTGGCGATCCCAGCAGCGAAGCGGACGTCGACGCATCTGTGGGAGATGGAGCTTCACACTGATCCCGACGTGGCCGAGTGGTTCCTGGCCGGCTTCCCTGCCGAGGTCGTCGCGGAGCTGGAAGCCGCAGCGCGGAGGGAGTGGGACCGTCAACATCGCCCGTGGCGGGCCGAACTCGTGGTCCACCGTGACGGGTTCACCTGCTCGATCAGCGGGCGCACCGACGGTGTGGAGGCCGTCGAGTTCACTCCTCGCCTCGAGGACTGGGAAGACGATCTGATCGTGGTGCATCCCGACGAGATCACCGGCGTCATCGAGCGGGGCCGAGCGGCCATCAGGGAGGGCATGACGATGGCCGAGCGCATGGGATCGGACCCGCAGAGGCGTCGCCGGAGCCTGCTCGACCTGGACGAGCAACTAGCGGCCCGGTCCGGGACGGCATCACCGGACGTCGACGGCGCCGACGAGGGACCGTCCTGAGGTAGCTCGACTCCCCGTGAGCGTGCTGGCGGCCCTGGGGTCGGTGTCAGCTGGGCTCCGGGTGATCTCCCGCAGCCGGAGGTCGCCCGGGGCACCAGCCGACGCCGGCTCCTGGTGTCCGAGCCGGCAACACCTGTAAACACGCTTTCACCTGGTCCTACGCCCCGCCGGGGACTCCCCCCAATCACTCCCCGGAGACCTCCCCAAGCGGTGCCAGCCGCCGTAGACCGTCCTGCAGCTCATCGGGGAGTCTTCCGGGGACTCCCTCACCTCATCGTGCCCTCCTGAACACCCCCAGGAGGTACAGCGATGGATTCGGTCTTCACCCAGCTGGATCGGGAGTGGGCTCACTTCCGCCAAGATCGGGCGGTCGCCACCGCCCTGCGGCCCGCCTGCACCCTGGCCGGTGTCACCTCGCCCGCCTCCCTGGTCGACGCTGTGCGGGCAGCCACCCCCGAGCAGGCCGACGCGGTACTCCTGCATCTCGCCACCCAGTCCGTCGATGGCTCCAAGATCGCCGCCAGGACCTTGCTCCAACTCCTCCTGCCCGGAACGTGCCGGCTCGCGGCCAAGTGGTGGGCGCTCGGCGACGCCGAGGAGCGGGCCGCCTGTGCCGTCGCTGCGGTGTACGAGCGCATCCGCCGCTACCCGATCCATCGGCGCCCCCGCAGCGTCGCCGCCAACATCCTGCTGGATGCCGGCCAGGACCTGTGGCGGGCTGCCAAGCGTGCGACCCAGAACGCGTCGCACACCGTGATCGTCGACCCTCAGGTCCTCCCGACCCCGCTCTCCGAAGCAGAGCCGACTCCGGCGGAGGAGCTGACCTGGCTGATCCTCGACGCGGTGGAAGAGGGCATCATCGGGGTCGATGAGGCCCATCTGATCCTCGCCACCCGCGTCGGGAGCGACGATCTCCCCGCCATCGCCCGCCGCCGGGGGGCCAAGCTCCGCACCCTCCAGTGGAGGCGCCAAACCGCCGAGGCGACCCTGGTGGCACGGACGGCAGTCGCATGACCGGGCCCCCAAGCACTCTTCGGGTCCTACCGGCCGCTGATGCACACCCGTCGGAGCCCCCCGGGCAGTTCGGACCCGACACCGCGTACTCGACCGGTGTCTGGCTGCCCCTCCTCGGCCCGGCCAGCTATCTGGCTTGGCACTACCTCGCCCGCCAACTCACCCAGTGGCCTGGCGGCCTGACCACGTCGGTCCACCGGTTGGCTGTCGACCTCGGCCTCGCGTCGTCCCACGAAGACGCCGTCGTCGGTGGGGCCCTGCATCGGCTGGAGCGCTTCGGCATCATCCGACCCGTCACCGACGCGCTGCTCGTCCTCCGCGTCGAGCTCCCAGCTGCTTCGGCCACCCAGCTCGACCTTCTCGACCGCTCCATCCAGATCCGCCACCAGCATCTCCGCTGCACGCCCGTCTCAGCGGCCGGCCGACCTCGATCTACCCAACATCGGTCTGCTCGCCCCTGCCGTCCATCGTCCTCCTTCACCCCGGTACGGCCCTGAGCCCCCAGTCCTGACCCGTCGGCTCGAGGCGCGGGCACCTACCACGGCCCGGCGGAGCGTCAACCGGACGGGTCGACCCACTCCTCGCTCCGCTCGTCACTAGGGCACGCCTGGCGGCTCTCCCCTCGCTGCGCGCCAGTTGACGCCCCGCTGGTCGGCCCGTGGTCCATCGGCGCCGCAGCCGACGGCACGCAGGCCGGAGGCCAAGCACCACCTAGCGAAAGGACGACTGCGATGAACACTTGGATCGGCCTCGGCCGCCTGGCCCGTGATCCCCAGCTCCGCCACTCCGACTCCGGCACGGCGGTCACCACCATGCGAGTGGCCGTCCCTCGAGTCGGCGACGACAAGGCGGACTTCGTGAACGTGGTCTGCTTCAACCGGCTCGCGGAGGCGTGCGCCGCCCATCTCACCACCGGCCGTCAGGTCCTGATCGAGGGTTCCCTCCGGCAGCAGACCTGGACCGACTCCGAAACCCAGGAGCGGCGAGGCCGGGTCGAGATCCTCGCCAACCGGGTCCAGTTCCTCGGGGCACCTCGACAGGCCGCCACCGAGGCCAGCGAGGTCCCGGCCGCCGCCTGAGGCTCACCACGCCCGGGGCGCCGTCCCCGGGCGTGGGCCTCGCGTCCTATCAACCGCCTCGTTCCGGCGCCTCGCCCAGCAACGGAACGATGCCTCGGACATCACCCAGCGTCGAGCTGTCGAACGTGGACCTCGGGGGCCAGTGCATTGGTTCTGCGACGGTCGCGTGCTGCTGGGGCGGCCAAATGAGATGAAGCCGCTCCCCGAGCTCCTCGTCGATGGTGAAGTGCATCGTCTGGCCCTCCGGAACGATCAGCACATGGAAGATGATGGAGTGGACTTGGAGGACGAGCCGCACCGTCGGCCTCGCTCCAGGGAGCGTGATGCGGCGCACCTCGAGCTGAACAGGTTCCACTCCGCTGTCGCCGCCAACCTCACCTTCGTAGGCGCCAAGGAGGACCGTCAGCCTGGCGGGCATCGCGATCGGCCCCGAGTGGAACTCCTCGAATGCAGCCGGGGTGAGCCACAGCTCGTTCTTGCGCGGATTCATCGCCAGATGCGCCGTCAACATCGTCTTGACCGCCCACCTGGCAAGGATTGCCTGGTGTACCGGCTCCAGCCACACCTTCGTCCCCATCATCTGCAGCATGAGGGGCTGCGCCATGCCCTCAAGCTCCGCCATCCAGCCGGTGTTGCAACCGACGCACACTCGACGCGTGATCACCTCCCGCATCGAACAGGTCGAACCCTCTCGATCCATCGTCAGCTCGCCCCACCCTGACGTCGCATCCAAGTAGCTCAGGAGCCAGCCAGGAAGCACGTGCTCTCGCGACATCGAGACACCGGTGCGCTGGCAGAACGCGCATCGGGCGAGGGAGGTCATCGTGCCCGACGCTACGCGGGGCAGCAGACCGTGATGACGGGATTCAGCACGCCGAGGTGAAGGAGGCGCGGCGACTCGACCCTTCCTCGAAGCTCGCGCACCACCCGAGGCACGGGGCTTCCACGCCCTCCTGACCACCCCTGGCACAACCGCCTCTGACGGCGTCAAGGGTCGCTGCGAGCCTCCGCTGCGCTCCGGTTCTCGCTCGGCCTTCGGCCGCCCCTTGAGCACCGCCGGCGGCCGTGCCCGCTGGCACTCATGCCAGCAAGGCCAAGCCTCGCTGGCCGGACGGCTCAGCGCGCCCCAGGAGGATGAGATGACCCGCGCCGACAGGCTCTCCGAAGCCCATGACCACCTAGTGGCAGCCGTCGAGGCTCTGACCGGTGGGGACGAGTGGCAACGCCTCCTCGCCATGGCCCGCCGCTTCCACGCCTACAGCGTCAACAACCTGCTGTTGATCTGCCGTCAGCGTCCGGACGCCACCCGCGTGGCGGGCTACCGGGCGTGGCAGGGCCTTGGCCGACAGGTCCGCCGCGGTGAGAAGGGGATCGCCATCTTGGCGCCCTGCACCTACCCCCGCTCCGACGACAGCGCGAGCAGCGACGAGCCGCCCACGTCCAGCGGGGACGACCACGACCAGGAAGGGGGACGGCCGCGGGTGCTCCGAGGCTTCAAGGTGGTGCGCGTCTTCGACGTGAGCCAGACCGAAGGCGAACCGCTTCCCGAAGCCCCCGTCGCCGTCTTGACCGGCGAAGCACCGGCACGGCTCACCGACCGCCTCGCGGCCCTCATCCGCGCCGAAGGCTTCTCGTTCACCCTGGGACCGCTTCCCCCAGGGCACCCCGGCGCCAACGGACTGACCGACCACGCCAGTCGCGCCGTCATCGTGCGCGACGACCTACCGGACGCCCAACAGGCCAAGACCACCGCCCACGAACTGGCCCACGTGCTCATGCACGGGACCTTCCCCCGGCCGCCCCGCTCCGTCATCGAGGTCGAAGCCGAGTCAGTCGCCTTCCTGGTGTGCGGCTCGGCCGGTCTGCCCAGCGATGCCTACTCCTTCGGATACGTCGCCACGTGGGCGCAGGGCGACACCGCCCTCATCCGGGCCACGGCGGAGCGCTCGATTCGCCGCGCCCGCGGAGTCCTCGATGCCCTCGACCCCGAGTCCACCCACAGGGCCGCGTGAGGCCCTTCCGCACCACCCACCCGGAGATACCAACAACAAGGAGAGAACAGCCATGACCCGAACCAAGAACCGCCTCGTCGTCCTCGACCCCAACGACGTCGGCCTCTACGACAACGTCCGTCAGGACATGGGGGACATGCGTGGCCTGACCCGCTCCGTCAAGGAGTTGGGGGTCCTCGTCCCCGTGGTCGTCGTGCCCGACCCCGACACCGACGGGTACCTGCTCGTGTTCGGGCAGCGGCGGCGCGCCGCGGCCATCGACGCAGAACGAGAACTCCCCGCCATCGTGGGCCAGGACCTCGACGAGGCCCAGCGCATCGCCACCCAACTGGCCGAGAACCTGCACCGGAAGCCCCTGAAGGTGGGCGAAGAAGCGGCCGGCTACGAGCAGTTGGCCGCCTTCGACATGACCGACACGGCCATCGCACGAGCGGTGGGGGTGTCGCGTCAACACGTGCACAAGGCCCGGACGGTCGGCGCGAGCGAGGTCGCCTCGACGGTGGCCGATCGCTACGACCTCAACCTCGACCAGGCCATCGTTCTGGCCGAGTTCGAGGACGACCGGGAGGCCGTGAAGGCGCTCACCGTCACCGCCCGGAAGGACCCCGGCCAGTTCGACCACCTGGCGAGCCGGATGCGCCAGGATCGTGAACGGACCGAGCAGCGGACCGCCAGGGTCGAGGCCCTGACCGAGGCCGGGGTCACGATCATGACCCGGCTCAGGGACCACCCCGGCGCCATCGTCCTCGGCGAACTGACCGATAGCGACGACGGTGCCCCGATCACCGCCGAGGCGCACGTCGAGTGTCCGGGCAGGGCCGCCGTGGTCCCCGAGTGGGACCCGACCAACCCCCAGCACTACTGCCTCGACCCCACCAGCCACGGGCACCGCAACCGCTTCGGCACCAGCGGTCGGCCGGCGGCGACGCCCATGTCCGACGAGGCCAAGGCCGAGCGTCGAGCGGTCATCGAGGGCAACAAGGCGTGGCGGGCGGCCGAGCCGGTCCGCCGTGAGTACGTCCGCACGTTGCTCACCCGGCAGACGCCGCCCAAGGGGACGCTCCGGTTCGTGGCCGAGCGAGCCCTCGGACGACCCGATCGGTTCGGGGACGGCGACGACGGTCTGCTCGCGGACCTGTTGGGCGTCGAGGCCCGGCCGGGCTTCGGCCGTTCGGTGGGTGCCGAGCACCTGGGCAACGTCACCAACGCCCGGATTCCGCTCGCTTTGCTCGCCCAGGTCGCCGCCGACCAGGAGCAGGTCATGACCGTCCAGACATGGCGCTCGACCAACCAGGACGCCGCGTTGTGGCTCTCCTGGCTCGCATCGACCGGCTACAGCCTCTCCGAGATCGAGCAGAAGGTCGTCACCGATGCCCACGGCACCGAGGACGGCGGCGAGGTCGAGGACGAGGACGAGCAGGGCCGCCAGGCCGCCTGAGCCCATCTCCAGCCCGAGCAGTCGAAGCCCGCCGGCCCTGGTCGGCGGGCTTCGTCGCGTCTCGCTGCCGGTGGCGCCCCGATGTTCACCCTCGACAGGGCAGTCCGGCCGCAAGGAGTCAGGGCCAGTGGGCAGGGCCAGTGGGGCGGAGGGCAAGCCAGGGCGGGGAAGGGACGGCCGTCCGGGTGGCACCGGTCCGCCGGACGGAGGGGAGATCCCGGGACCGTGGTGCCGGGCAGGAGACCGGGCCCGGGGTGGGTGGGACCGACCGGGGCGGGAGTAGGCCGCCGGCCCCGGGGGGCCGACGGGCTCACACACTATGCACGGGGGTGCCGGGCTGCGTGCGGGGACCGGTCGTCGCGCATCTCACCGTTACCGGCCGGCGCCTCGCGGTTCATCCGTGTTCGGCCAGGTGCTCTCGCTGTGAGTCGAGGTGTGCCCCCATGTTGTCGATCGGGAAGCTAGGTCGCGGTCAGGAGAACTACTACCTGGCCACCGTCGCCAAGGGCGTCGAGGACTACTACACGGGCAGCGGCGAGGTCGCCGGGGAGTGGCTCGGCGTGGGAGCGGCCCGCCTGGGCTTGGCCGGTGAGGTCGACGAGGACGACCTGCGGGCGGTGCTGGGCGGTGTGGACCCACACAGCAGCGAGGATCTGGGCGGGCGCACGCGGTCGGATCGGGTGCCGGGGTGGGATCTCTGCTTCTCGGCACCCAAGTCGGTTTCGGTGCTCTACGCCCTCGGCGGCAGCGAGGTCGCCGGCGAGGTGATTGAGGCCCACAGAGCCGCGGTGATCGCAGGACTCGAGTATCTGGAACGACACGCCACGGTGACCCGACGCCGCATCGACGGAGAGATCGAGGTCGTGCGGGCCGAAGGGCTCGTGACGGCAGCCTTTCGGCACCGGACGAGCAGGGCGGGCGACCCGCAGATCCACACCCATTGCCTGGCCGCCAACGCCGTGGAACGGATCGAAGGCGGCTGGGGGGCGCTCCACTCCCCTCCGCTCTACCAACACGCACGCACGGCCGGATTCGTCTACCAGGCCGTGCTCCGGGGCGAGCTGACGACCCGACTCGCCGTCGAGTGGGGCGAGGTGACCAACGGGCATGCCGAGATCGACGGCATCGACGGACGCCTCCTCCGGCAGTTCTCCAAGCGACGAGCGGAGATCGAAGCTGTCATGACCGCTCGCGGCGAGGACTCCCCGTCCGCCGCGCAGACCGCCACCCTGGCCAGCCGGCGAGCCAAGGACCACGACGTGGACCCCGAGACCCTCGCCGAGCGATGGGCCGCCGAGGCAGCGGTGCTCGATTCCGACGTGGCTGCGGTCTCGGTGGCCCTGGGACGGAGGGCACCTGTGGTCCGCCCCGCTCATCTCGACGCCGTGGCTGACGAGCTCACCGGGCCGCACGGGCTCACCTCGGAGCAGGCCGCCTTCGACCGGCGTGATGTCGTGCGGGGATGGTGTGAGGGACTCCCCCCGGGCGTGCCTCTCGATCTCGCCACCATCGAGGAGTTGGTGGAGGGACTCCTCGAGGACCGGCGGGTGGTGCCTGTGGTCGACGAACACGGTGGCCTGGTTGCGTCGCAGTTGGTCCATCGCCCCGACGGTTCGGTCACGTCGTCGGTGTCCGTTCGGCGGCGGTGGTCGACCGTTGAGATGCTGGCCATCGAGAGGCGTCTGCTCGACCGAGCGACGCACAGCGAGCGCGTCGGGGTGGGGACCATCGACGCCGGTGTCGTGGACTCCGTGACCGCCGGCGCTGGCCTGACCGGCGAGCAGGCCGCGATGGTCCGTGAGCTGTGCACCGTCGGCAACGGGATCGACGTCGTGGTCGGCCGGGCGGGAACGGGCAAGACGTACGCGCTGGCGGCCGCAGCCCAGGCGTGGCGGCTCGACGGACATCAGCCCATGGGTATCGCCATCGCGGCGAGGGCTGCGGCCGAGCTGGAGACCGGGGCCGGGCTGCCGTCGAGCACCATCGCGCAGTTCCTCATCGACTGTGACTCGGGAACGATCCTGAACCCTCGTTCCGTCGTCGTGGTCGACGAGGCCGGCATGGTCGACACCCGGCGCCTCGCCCGCGTCGCCGCGCACGTTCACGCCGCCGGGGCCAAGCTCGTGCTCGTCGGTGACCACCACCAGCTTCCAGCGGTGGAGGCCGGCGGCGCCTTCGCCGCCCTGGTGAACCGGCTCCAGCCAGTCGAGCTGCACGAGAACCGTCGCCAGAGCGATGCGTGGGAGAGGGCTGCCCTCGACGAGCTGCGGGAGGGGCGGGGCGGTGTCGGCGGCATGCTCCAGGTGATCGACCGCTACGACGGACACGGCCGGCTCCATGTCGGAGCGACGCCGGCCGAGGTGCGCTCTGCGATGGTGGACGACTGGCATCGCGCCCGGCTCGAAGGGCGGGAGCCGATCATGCTGGCCCTGCGGCGTCGAGACGTCGCAGACCTCAACGGCAGAGCCAGGGCCCTGCTCCTGGCCGACGGAACCGTTGACCGTGATGGCATGGCGGCCGGGGCGCGGACCTTCGCTACGGGAGACCGCGTGGTGTGCCTGCACAACGATCGGCGCATCGGGGTCCACAACGCCCTGTTCGCCACGGTGAGCGCCGCGACCTCGGACCGTCTCGTCCTCACGAGCGAGGCCGACGGCCGGCGCATCGACGTGCCGATCGGATACGCGGTGGACGGGCACCTCGACCACGCATGGGCGACGACCGTCCACAAGGCGCAAGGCGCCACCTACGACCAAGCCCTTCTCCTCGGCGACGATCGCCTCTACCGACAAGCGGGCTACACCGGCCTGTCACGCGGTCGAACCAACGACATCTACCTCGTCACCGACGCCGATCTCGACACCGAGGTGGAGCGACATGGCGGCACGGACGACGACGAGCCCGAGCAACGCTTCGCACGTGCCCTCAACCGTGACGGCAGCAAACGGTTGGCCAGCGAGGAGGCCACCAGCCGACGGCCCGGGCCCACCACGTCGCTGACCGCCCTGTGGTCCGCTCATCGAGAACTGGCTTCACGCCAAGGGCGAACCGCTCCGGAGACCCCGGAGGTGGAACAGCTCGACGAAGCGCTGCGTCAACGAACGGCGCTCGTCGGCCGGGCCGCGGAGATCGACCGGCCCACCCACATCATCGACCTGCTCGGCGACCCACCAACGGACATCGCAGGCCGGCAGCGATGGCGTGCCGCCGCAGGAGAGATCGAGTCCTACCAGGCTCGTTGGTCCATCGACCCGACCAACGAACCGCCCAGCCCCCTCACCCCAGACCAGCTCGAACACCTCCAGCTCGTCACTGACGCCATCGCCCGCATCGACCCTGCCGACCAAGCCCCTCGGATCGCCCCCGAACCCCTCTCGCTCCTGTGATCTCCTCCATTCACCCCCGGGGAGACGTCGGCGGTGCGGGCCGGCTCGTTTCGGGCTGTGCTGTCATCGGAGCGTCTTTCCGGTTAGAGTTTGTCGCACAAGGTGACCCAATGACAGTTCCGGCTCGTTCCATCCCGTCCCGCCTCGCTCCTCTCGTCGAGGCCCTCGAGCTCGACCAGCCGCGGGTCGTCACCCGGTCGCTGCTGGGGCGAGTGGCCCGCGACCAAGGTCTCGACCTCGATGACGACGGAGCCGCCTCGGAGTTGCGCCGTCGAGGATGGCTACTCCCGCTCCGCACCCGCGGTGCCTGGGAGTTCGCACCGGGATCGAGGGCCGGTCGCTTCGGCGCCGGCGACCGCCACATCGAGCTACGGGCAGCGTTGGCCCTCGACTCGTCGTTCCCTGGTGCTCTCGCCATGGAGTCAGCGGCGATCGCCCTCGGGTTCGCCGGGCGGATCCCCGATCGAGAAGTCCTCTCCCTCCCTCCGGGGAAGCGCCTCCCGAAGGCGCTCGATGACTGGCGTGTGGTGAGGCTCCCCATCGAGGCCCGCGACCTGACCCTCATCGGCGAGCTGCCGGTGTGGCGCGTTGAGACCCTTCTGGTGGGGATGGCGAAACGTCCCGATGAGTTCAAGGACTGGCCGAACGTCGAGGAGTGGCTCGGCGAAGCCGTCGGCCGGGCCGAACTCGACACCATCGGTCGACAGCTGAAGGGTTCACCTCGGTCGGTCTGGCGCCGCACCGGCTATCTGCTGGCCATCGGAGGCCGCGCCGAAGAGGGTCTCGCCCTCCAACTGGATGAACCGGTCGGCCACGGGCCTTCCTACCTTGGCCCTCGACGCCGCAAGGGCCGGTACGACAAGCGCTTCGACATCG
The DNA here is from genome assembly GCA_964416885.1 of uncultured Iamiaceae bacterium. Taxonomy (GTDB): domain Bacteria; phylum Actinomycetota; class Acidimicrobiia; order Acidimicrobiales; family Iamiaceae; genus Iamia. The sequence goes on along the minus strand of CAYQGF010000002.1, from coordinate 39,058 downwards.
TTGACTCGGTGCTCGCCCCGATCGGGACCGGCGGGTCCCGATGAGGTTGACCGAAGGGCACGTCGCCCGCCATTACCACGGCCGCCACGGTGGTCGAGGGCCGGCCCTGCTCGACATCGCCCAGGACCACGCTCTCGCCCACCTGCACGCCCAAGGGCTCTTTGCATCAGGTCTCGTGTTCAAGGGAGGCACGTCGCTGCGCAAGTTTCGGGCCGGGTCGGCCGGCCGCTTCTCGACCGACCTCGACTTCTACGCCCCCGACGACACCGTCACCCTCGCCGTGATGGACGCCCTCGCCGATGTCGACGTCGACGGGTTCCGCTTCCGCATCCCCACGCTCGACGGAGACGGACGACGTGCGTCGATCGAGGTCGAAACGCCCTTCGGCCGCCCGGACGTCGCCGCCCGGATCGAAGTGTCCCAGCGGCCTCTCCTACTGGCGCCGGACGCTCTGCCGCTGGTCCCCCTGCCGATCCACGGTCGCTACGACATCGAGCTCCCGCCCACCCCTGTCATCGCTGTCGAAGAGGCCATTGCCGAGAAGCTCGCCCGTTTCCGGCGGGTGTCGCTGGCTCGTGACCTCTACGACCTGGCCTGGTTCGCCCACCGGCCCCTCGACGAGCCCCTGGTCCGCAGGCTCTGGGTGATGAAGGTCTACTTCGACGTCGTCGATGACGGTCGCGGCCACAAGCCGCTCTCACCGGACGACGTGCTCGGCCAACGTGGCCCCGACGCGTTCCTCCCCGAGGACATCGGCTACCTCACCCAGCCCGTGGACATCCCGGCCTGGCTCGCAGCCGTGCACGCCCGCTACGCCTTCCTCGCCGACCTCGACCCCAAGGAGCGGCTCTGGGCTGCATGCAATCCCGGTCACCGGTACGAGATCGAGACCACGGGCTTGGCGAACTGATCTCGGTGGCTCTGACCGGCGGTCAGAAGTCGATGCTGGGCTCGTCGAGGTCGACCAGACCATCGGTGAAGTCGGGTTCGAGCGGGGCCGTCTCGGCGAAGGGCAGCTCCGGGTGATCGACCAGCAGCCGGTCGTCGAGGACGTCGGCGGGGTCGCCGGGGTAGTAGCGACGTGGATCGTCCCAGCTCTGCCAGTCGTCGAAGGGCGTGTCGCGACCGATCCACTGCTCGACCCCGGTGGTCGGATCCCGGAAGCGGACCATGTCGGCTCCGGGATCCATGCTGTCGGCCAGGCTCGCGAGACGAGGTTCGACGCCGCGGCCGGGCGGGCTTCCCTCCGCGAAGACCGTGGAGGTCAGAGGTGCGGCCACCGTCTCCGTGCCACCAAGCCGCCGGAAGGTGAAGTGGTACTCGGTTCCTGGTTGAACCGGCTGATCCGGGTCTGAGACCCGGTGGCGATGACCCGTCGAGTCGATGGCCAGGACATCACCTTGTCGGTAGCGGGTGATCTCCAACCTGACCGGTTCGCCCGTCCCCGACGGCCGGGGGGTGGCTTCACCGGCCTCAAGCACGTCCCGCCGCCCCTGCTGGTCGAGACGCCTCCGGACGAAGTCGTGGTCCCCACGGCTTCCGTCGAGGGCCGCGGTGCTCTCGGGCCACCGGCCCTGGTCGTGAACATCGTCGACCCGCCCCTTCTCCCAGATGTCGAAGGGCGAGCATCCGAGCGCCTTGCAGACGCTCACCACCTCATCACCTGAGAGCTTCTCCCGACCCCCCGCGAGGACCGAGCGGGTGAGGTTGGGATCGAGGCCGAGTCCTTGGGCGAAGGTGGCCATGTCGCCATCGCCCATGTAGTCGTCGGCTCGGAGGGTCGTTAGCACGTGCGCCAGCGGTCCGGCGGGCAGGGACCATCGCTCACCGCTCAGCGCGTCGCCCCTGACGGGGTGGTCGAGAAGCCTCGTGGCCCTGTCAGGCAGGTCATCGAGAGCCGGTGGCGGTGCGTCTTGTCGGCCCTCGGGTCCGGTGGTGAGGAGTTGCCCTTGCTGAAGGGGTGGTTCCGGGCTCCAGAGCGGATCGTCCATCGGTCACTCCGTTCCAACCGGCCCGCGAACGCCTTCGCGTCGACGCGCCCTGGCCGCTTCGCGTATGGAGACGACTTGGGGCTCCGACACCACTCGCTCATCGACCCCGGGCCCGGGGGATGTCGACGAGCTGTCCGCATCGTGATCCGCGCCTGCTCGCGGACCGGGCCACCGGGCGCGCCGGCGCAGGTGCCTCGTCGAGTACCAGGGGCGAAGCCGAACCTTGGTGGGAGGAAGGTTGCCGTAGACGAGCACGGCTTGGCCGTCGTCGAGTCGACAGGCGGATTCCGGGGGAAGGAGCCGGCGCCAGTTCACCGCCGTCGTCGACGACCGTCGGCCTGATGAGTCCGTGGTGTGGGAGTCGCGGCCGACCTCCTCATCTCCGATGAGCCGGCTGGCCAGGTCGAGGGTGTCCATGTCGGAGACCGCGGGGAGGAGGAGCTTGGCTCGATGGTTGTTGACGACGGTCCCGGCAGCGTCGCCGTACCGCAGCCGGATCTGCGCCAGGTCTTGGAACACCGTGACGACCTGCAACCCCATCGCCGCCGCCGTGGCGGCCACCGTGGGCAGGTTCTCGACCGGGGCGATGTTCGCCGCCTCATCGAGGACCAAGAGCAGAGGCGCGTCGAGCGGGCGGCCAGTCCGCCCGGTCTGGCGGTACACCTCCGTGAGCACCTGTCCGAGCATCATCGTGAACAGCGGCCGCAAGCGGTCCTGCTCGTCCGCCGGCGCAGCGATGTAGAGGGTGTGGGCGCCACCGTCGAGGAGGTCGGCGGCCGTGAAGCTCGACCGCTCGGCCGAGGCGGCGACCGTGGGCTCGAGGTACGGGCCCACCGAGGACTGCAACACCTGGACCAGGGAGCTTCGGGCCCGTTCCTCGCGACGGAACGTGGCTTGGTGTGCCAGGGCGGCATCGGAGGAAAGGTCTCGGAGGATGGCGAGGGGCTCGTCGCGCTCCTCCCGATCCACCCACCGCGCCACGTCGGTGATCGTCCGCCCTGACTGAGCGGCGGCCAGGAGGAGAGGAGCGAGTGCCTTGGCTGCAGCGGAGAACCAGAAGTCGGCGAGAGCCATCGATCCGCCGACGGCTGCTTTCGCCGCACCGGTGATCTCCGATGCCACCCGCATTGCCGCCGGCCAGTCGTCGCAGCCCGCGAGGGGGGTCCAGTTCGATCGGCGGTAGGGCGAGCACGCCGCCGGGTCGAAGATGTGGACGTCGCCCCGTCCCGAACGCCACCCGATGGTGTCGGCGATGAGGTCGACCTTGACCGACGTGGCCACCACCGGCCCGGGCCACTCCAAGATGGCGGGGATGGCGAGACCGGTCGACTTGCCGGTCTGCGTCGGTCCCAAGACCAGGAGGCTGTGCCGAGCCTCCACAGCCAGGACGTCGCGGCCAGCGGTCCCCACCACCAGGCGCCCATGGCCCCGGCCCCGCACCCGGAGGCGGCGCAACTCCCTCCTGCCCGCCCAAGCTGCTCCTGACGTCGCGCTGCCAATCCTCCGACGGACTGTCCGTCCCACGCCGAAGCAGGCGATGACGAGGGCGCCAAAGGTCGACCACCACGCGACCGGTCCAGGGGGCTGGCCACCGCTGTTGACCGCATCCCAGGCCCGCCCAGGATCGCCAGGTTGGGTGGCCACCCGGCCGACGACACCGGGAGCGTCGACCAGCTCGTAGCGCGGCCACGACCCGTCGAACACCAGCGCCGAGATGTGACCGACCAGGAGAACGGCCATCAGCACGACAGCGGCCACCACTGCCCCTGCGAGCAGCATCCGATCCCCCACGGCGACAGCGGCAGGCGTGGGAGCCGAAAGGTCCGCACCCCGGGGCGGCACTGGGCCCCGGCTTCTCGGATCAGCGAAGAGCGGCATGAGCCAGCCGGCGAGAGAACTCCATCGCTGAGGAGATGCGCCCCGTCGGCCGACGGGGCGCAACCCCAGCACGACATAGACCTGGGGGTCGCGGTTGACGAAGACGGCGCCCGGCAGGTCGCTGAGCAGGCGGCTCTTGCCGCTCCCGGCTGCCTGGAGAGAACGAAGTCCCGACCGTCGAGACGGGCCAGCTCGCCCAGCTCCTCGTCGCGACCCACCAGCGGAGCCTCACCCACGGCGAGCCGGCAAGATCAGGTGGCAGCGGACCGATCCCGATCGGGTCGCCCGGGATGCCCAGCAGGCGATGCCGCCACTCGCCATCGATACGTAGCTGGCTCGCTACTCACTCGCGCCCGTAAGGCGACAGGACGACCACTCCGAAGTCCTGGGCGAACTTCTGCAGGCTGGCCGAGAATGTCACACCGTGCGCGTACTCTGTCCTCCGGTGGCACGGGCGAAGCCTGGGGGTGATCGAAATGAGAGCTGAAGCTGTCGTGGACCGGCTCCTCACCCATGCGGCCGAGACCCTGCTCCGCAGGCGTCGCCCCAATTGGCTCCCGAAGGCCTTCCCGATGAAGTTGATCCTGACGATGAAGCGGGAGCTTCTCGTCGATTTCATCCGCGATGACCGCTCGTTCCGCCTCTACCTCTACGGCCTGTCCAACAAGCGTGGTTTGGGCCTCGACCTGCGCCTGCTCGACGGGGTCTCCGCCCAGAACTTCGAGCGGAATCTAAACCGGAGCAGCAACCCCCATCGTCTGGTGGCGACTGCATTCATCGGCCCGGACGATGAGTTGTCGGCAGTTGCCGCTCCGTGGGTCCTGTACCAGGAGCTCATCCCCACTCCATCAGCGCCGGCGGCCCCCGCACATGAATTGGCGCCGGGAGCAGCCGCGACCGAAGTGATCGGTCACATCGAGATTCCGTCCGACGGGGCAGTCGATCAGCCGCCCGACGATGAGTCGAACGATGCCAGCGGCGGAGCCCCAGAAGGGGCCGAGAAGGTGGCCACTACCGCGCCGCCACCCACCAGCCAGTCCCCGCCGGAACCGCTGAGTCCGAACTCGGTCGAGCCACCCTCCGTGCTCGTCGCCACCCTCGAAGCGGAGGTAAGGGGCCTGCGCCGACAAGTCGCCAAAGCCGAGGCGGAGAACAAGGACCTCCGGGCCCGAATCCCCTCGAAGCTCGACCGTCGACGCATCCAGAAGCAGAGCGGGACCCTCAAGCGGACCCAGGACGAGCTTGAACAGGCTCGCGCGCAGCTCGCCGAGCTCGGCGACGAGCGAAACCACCTGGTCCAGATGCGAGCGGCCGCGGAGGAGCAGCTCGACGAGGCCGTGGACGCCCGAGCCGTCGCCGAGCGCAAGTCCCGTACCCTCGAAGCGCAGTTGGCCACGACCGAGGGTCGGGCCCGATACCTCCACAAGTCTCTCGACCACGACCTCGCCGAAGCCCGGACACAGGCGGAAGCCCTCGACCACGGTCGGGAACGCACCAAGGCTACGAGGCGCATCGACGCGCTGACCGCGCTCATCGCCGCGCTCGATGCAACCTTCCCTCCCGAGGCACCGGCGCTCTCGCGACCCCGTCGGGTCGGAGTCGGGCAGACGCTCGACATCGCCGTCACGCCCCTCGGAGGCGGCGAGGAGATCGGAGGCTCTGCCGTCCTCGTCGAAGGCGGCGGGCACCGGATCCTCGTAGACGCTGGTCTCCACCCCGATGGCCGCGGCCCGCTCGACATCGGGCAGCTCTTCGACGACGACAGCCCACTGGACGCGATCATCGTCACCCACGCCCACACCGACCACGCCGGCTACGTCCCGGCCCTCGTGAGCCGGTACCCGCGGGTGCCGGTCCTCTGCTCGTTTGCAACCGCTCAGCTCCTGCCCACGATGTGGGCCGACTCGGCGAAGGTCATGGATCGCCGAGCCAACGACGACGACGCCGACGGGACCTCGCCGCCGCCCCTCTACGGCAGGGCCGAAGTAGAGCAGGCCGAGGCCCGGATCCAGGAGGCCTCGTTCGGTCGGACCATCAACGTCGCCGGCTTCGAGGTCACCCTGTTCGTCGCGGGCCACATCCTCGGTGCCGCCGGCGTGGTCATCGCCGCTGGTGATCGCAAGGTAGTGATCACCGGCGACATCTCCGGGCCTGCGGACACCTATCTGTCCGTCGAGCCGCTGGCCGTCCCCCACCGACTGGCAGCCGGCGCCGACCTCCTCGTCATCGAGACCACCTACTGCCACGACGACCACACACCCCGGACCGAGCAGGAGTCGGGGCTCGTGTCGGCAGTGCGATCGACCGTGTCCCATCGGGGACGGGTCCTCATCCCGGCGTTCGGACTGGGCCGGGCACAGGAGGTCGTGATGATCCTGCGCCATCACCTGCCCGATGTGCCCGTACTCCTCGACGGTATGGCCAAGGAGATCTCTCAGATCTACGAAAAGGTCGCCGAGCAGCGAGGGGAGGAGCTCACGATCATCGGGGGCCAGGTCCGCAAGGTTGAGCAGCGCACCCGCATGATCGAGACGTTCCATTCCGGCGTGATCGTCTCTACCTCCGGGATGCTGACGGGCGGGCCGTCGGTCGAGTGGGCGAAGGCCATACTCCCGAACGAGGCCGACGCGCTGCTGCTGTGCGGCTACCAGGACGAGGAAGCACCCGGACGGCGCCTCGAAGCGCTCGCCGACGGGCGCGGAGCCCATCGACAGCTCCTCCTTGCCGACAGCCGCTGGGGCGAGGAGCTCATCGACGTCCGTGCCGATGTCCGCAAGTACCGGCTTTCCGCGCACGCGGACCGGCGCGGTCTCCTCGACGTCATCAAGCTGGTCCAGCCGAAGGCGACGATGCTCGTGCACGGCGAACCACGCAACCAGCGGCACTTCCGCGCCCTCCTCCGTGATGCGCACCTTCCGACCGTCGCGACGGCCCGGTGGTCCTCGGGATGATCCTCGAGCGGGCGGACGACCGGATCGAACGGCTCCGAGCCAGCGACCCCCTCTTGGCCAAGTGGGTCGCTGACGGGAGCCTCGTTCCAGGCGAGGCGGACCTGCTGGTCGTCCTCGACGAGGCCTCCCGCCTCCGGCACCCGGAGCGGATCTCCCTCCCTGGGCGGTCCTCGTCTGTGGCCGCCGCCGCTGCCCTGCATGCGGCGATGCGGCTCGCGTTGGAGCCAGAGCGCTACCCGCCCGGACCGGTCGCGTTCGTAAGCGGTACCGGCCCCCGGGAAGCCGCCGCGGGGTTCAAGGTCGACGACGACCTGATCGCAGCGTCCCTCGGTGCTGCACGTCTACGTGCGGACGGGGCCGTCCAGCTCTTGGGGCGCTACCAGCCGGCTTCCCTCGATGCAGGTACACGCATCCTCTTTGTCTCGTCTCGTTCCCGCTGGCCTTCGATGCACGGCCAGGTCGGCATCGCGATTCTCGACCTCGCCTCCCTGGGCGGCGGCTTCGACGAGGCGTTCGCGTGGGCCCTGGATGCAGCCGAGACGGTGCACGTGATCGCGCCTCTGGGCGCAGGCACCCTTCCAGCATCGATCGAGGTCGACTGGCCGCTCGTCGCAACCAACGCCCACCGTTGGGGAGCGGTGGGAGCGTGGCCCCTCACATCGCCCGTGAGGCTTCACTCGGTTGGGTCCTGCCCCGGAGATATGGCCGACGTGAGCCAACGCCTCGCTCGGGCCGCCCAGGGCCATCGCGATTGGCCATCGCCCGTTGCCGCGGCGGCGTCGTTGGTTCGCGCCCTCACCGGTCTCGCCGTCCCCGTTGGCCTCTACGACACCCATACGCAAGGGACCATCGCCCAGTCGTTCGCCGAGCGCATCTCCTACCTCGAGGAGATGCGGTCCTCGCAGCTCCCCTTTGAATGGGCCGGGTTCGCGGAGACTGACTGGGCGATCGTGAAGCAGACGATCCTCACCACCGCGGCAGCCCTCGAGGATCACAACCCGAAGGCAACCGAGGTCGGGCTCGTCGTCGAGTCCCTCCTCCAAGCGAATCACGCAGTCGACGTGCGGGTCGGTTCCGCCGTCCACGCTCAGGCACTGATGACCCATCTCCTCAGCGCCGGGTTCACGATCGACGCCGAGCACATCGACCGGGGCGCGTTGGTTGTTCGCCGTCTCGGCGACGACGTCGAGGCCGGCTCCACTGACCGGATCACGCTGCTCACCGGCGCCCCGGCGCCGTGGCATCTTCCGGCAGTCCTGGACCGAGGCCTCGGACGCTTACAGATCGTGGGCTACGACTTCGAGTGCGCGCAGGTGCCGCGACGACTCAGCTGGGCCCTTAACGCGACGCGTCGCGAACGGCATCTCGAACGGGAACGCACTTTCGGCGAGTGCCTCGGCACCGACTTGGTCGCGAATCCTGAACCGCCCCCGATCGCGCCCGAGTTCACCTGTGTGAAGGGCGAGGAGATCACCTACGCATCTATCGAACTCGGCGAAGACGCGGCCGAGTTCGCCGCGCTCGCCGACGAGGAGTGGCTCGCTCTCGCCACGAAGGAGCGGTCCACGTCGACGGCCTCGGGAGAGCAACGCAACGCCATCGCCTTCCTTGTCGAGCCGGGGCCGCAGGTCCTGCTCCTCGCCGCCCACGGGATCGTCGACCGGTACGTCGCTCACCATCTGCGCCCAACGCCCGTAGCGGCAGTGGAACCCGGCATGCGCCTCTTGCTCGTTAGCGGCATCGGCGGCGTCTTCGCGTCGATCCGGCCGCTCCTCGACAAGCTCAACGGCATCGGCACCCGCTACTGGCTGGAGGTGTGGGAGACGGCGCTGCGAGCAGCGCTCGAGGTGACCGGCAGCGCCTCTGTCCTCGCCTCGGCACTGCGGGTACGAGGCAGCACCATCTCCGACTCGGCCGTCGCCTCCTGGCCCAGCCCCTACCGCATCGGGCCGAGGGACCCGGCGAACGTCGAGCGTGTCGCTGACGTCGCCGACCACGCCCTCGCCCTTAGACAACATCACCGGATCCATGCCGTGATGCGCGGCGTCCGCATCGAACACGGCCGTTTCGGACGCCTCCTCGCCCACGCGCTGCGTCGCGCCGCCGAGGGCCAGACCGATGCGTTCGAAGTGTTCGAGCGGCACTACGGCCTCGACGTCGCGGACGTCGTCGACGCTCCCACGATCCGTACAGTCCTCGACCGCCTCGCGTCGGGGACCGCTCCGTCCTCTGCTCTTGGCCGCGTGCACGACGCCGCAGCTGCGCAGGCCCTCTTCACCCCCCGGGAGCCGTGATGCCACCCACCCCCGAAGAGCTCGCCCACGATCAGGAGGCCGTCGCCCGGCACCTCATCGCGTCCGTCCGCCGGCGGTTCTCCGGGCAGGCACCCGGCCTCGAGCGCATCTTCAAGACAGACCCGGCCCAGCACGTCGTCCTCGGAGTCCTCGACCCCGTCGAGCCGCCGTTCGCTCCGCCAGCGCATCCCGACCTCCCCGACGAGCCCGGTGTGCCCGTGGATGTGCTCCCGCCGTCGGAGATCGGAGTGACCGTCTGGTTGGACGTCCCGTCCACTACGGCCGAGGTGACCTTCGACGTCGACATCGACTTCACGATGTACCTCCCTGTGTTCCCCACGTGGGAGGAGCAGAACACCTGGATGACCGGCGCCCGCGCTGCTGACCTCGACGAGGCCAGTCCGGAGGTACGTGTTGACGATGACGACCAGGCAATCGGTGACGATGCCACCGCTGATGCCGAGCTCGTCGGCGACGACGAACCGGCGGCACCGGCCGTGCCAGCGACTCCCGATGGCGACGCCCCCAGCGAGCCGGCGGCGCCCGCCGCGAGACGCTCACGACGGACGGTGCGGCTCGCGCCGGTCCATGAACGCCACAGCGTCAACGCCTCCACCCGGATCACCGTCCCGCTCCGCCGTGGCGTCTACGACGACGCCGGTGTTGCCCAGACGGCCCTGGAAGGGGTCGCCACCACCGCCCGTACGACGATGGCCCGCCCGCTGTCCGGACGTGCCAAGCAGGGCGTGTCGATCGACGCCGTGAACGCCGGGCGCGACGCCTACTACGCGGAGCTTGCCGAACGGGTCACCGGCGACCTCCCTGCCCTCCCGGAGGTCAAGATGCTCATTGGGGTCATGGAGGATCCTCGCGGTGGCTGGCGGATCAACCTCACGCTCGCCAACACGGCCCAGCTCGTCCGGCGGCGCGAGCGAGCCCAGCAGTGTCTCTACGACGCCCACTTCGTCGCCACCATCGACACCGGGACGTTCCGCAACCTCGGGTACCGCCTGTCCGAGAAGGACTGGCGGACCGATCCGCAGGTGTTCGCCCACGGGCGGTTCTGTGTTGGTGACGTGAGCGACGACCGCCGGACCGTGGCCACGAACACGTGGCCGGTGTACCGGGACCGGGTGTTCGAATCCCGGGCGGACGCTCAGCCCTCGTTCCAGGACCTTATCGACGACCCCATCGGAACCCTCGACCGGATCGCCGCCATGATGCGGGCATTCGCCTCCGACTGGGAGAACTACGCCCGCAGCGCACCCCTCGAGCCCGACCAGAGGGCCGCCAGCGATCGCGACCTGGCGACGTTCCAAGACGAAGCCGACCGCTTCGAACGCGGCATCGATCTCCTCCGCCGCGACCCTCGCTTACGGGCCGCGTTCGTTGGCGCAAACCGGGCCTTCCTCATCCTTAATACCCCCGACGCCCTGCACCCGAACCCGACCGTGACCCCCGGGCAGCCGCGGATTACGTCGTGGCGCCTGTTCCAGATCGTCTTCATCGTGATCGGCCTCGCCGCGCTTGCCGCACGCGAACACGACGACGCCGATCTCCAAGCCGAGCTGGGGATCGCCGACGTCCTCTGGTTCCCGACCGGTGGCGGCAAGAGCGAGGCGTTCCTCGGCCTTGTCGCTGTGGCCCTGTTCTTCGACCGGCTGCGGGACAAGAAGATGGGCGTCACCGCCCTCATCCGCTTCCCCCTCCGGATGCTCTCGGTCCAACAGCTTGATCGTGTTTTGCGGCTCCTGACTGCGTGCGAGCAAGTGCGCACCACCGACCTGGGCAGCCCCGGCGATGCCTTCGAGCTCGGGTACTTCGTCGGACGATCGAACACACCCAACCGGCTCACCGATGCCACCGACGACCGGTGGGGTGACATCGCCCGGATGGCGCGCTGGTCCGAACAGGACCGACGTCGCAACGTCGTGATCACCACCTGCCCGTTCTGCTCGTCGACCGATGTCGAGCTCGTCGCCGATGCGGCCAACGTCCGGCTCGACCACCGCTGCACCTCGTGCACCCAACGGATCCCCGTCGTCATCAGCGACGACGAGGTGTTCCGCACCCTGCCGGCCGTCATCGTCGCCACCGTCGACAAGGCGGCAGCGATCGCGTTCCAACCCCACTTCTCCCACCTCACCCACGGACCTGCGTACCGTTGCCCCCGCCACGGCTACGTCACCTTCGCCGCCGGCGGCGCCAGCGCCCGGCGGTGCCTCGCCCGACGTTTGTGCACCGTGGAGCCGGCGTCTTGGGATCCGGTGAGTCCCTACGACCCTGCCCCCGTGCTCGTGATCCAGGACGAGCTTCACCTCATCGCCGAAGACCTCGGCTCCCTCGCCGCCCACTACGAGACGCTCTTCGCACACCTGTGCCGGAAGGGGTCGGCCCGGGCACCGAAGATCATCGCCGCGACCGCAACCATCTCGGACTACGAAAACCAGGTCCGCCAGCTGTACGCACTGGAGCCTCGCCGGTTCCCGTCCGAGGGCTACCGCGAAGGGGAGACGTTCTACGCCGCCCGCCGTGACCTGACCCGCCGGCTCTTCGTCGGGGCCCTTCCGAGCCGTCTCGACACGGCCCAGTTCGGGATCGTCGCCGGCCAAGTCTGGCGCGACGAGCTTGACAGGCTTCGGGCCACCCCCGCCTCACAGGTGGTCACCGAGCTCGGCCTGCAAGCGCACAGCACCGACGCCGAGATCGCCGGCCTTCTCTTCCGCTACGAGCTGCAGCTCTTCTACGCCAACCGCAAGAACGACGCCGAGCGCACCCACGAGCAGATGCGCCGAACAGGCGAGCGAGGCCCTGCGTTCTTCCAAGCCGAGTTGCTGACCGGTAACACCCCGCTTGCGGAGATCTCCGCCGCCATCCGCCGGGTCGAAGGCGAGAACCTCACCGACAATCCCGACCCCGCATCGCGGCTCGCGGTCGTCGCCGGCACGTCTCTCGTGTCCCACGGCGTCGACCTCGCCCGCCTCAACGTCCTGCACGTCGCCGGCATGCCGGGAACCAACGCCTACTACATCCAGGCGACCGCCCGCGCGGGCCGCACCGACGTTGGTGTCATCTTCACCGCCTATTCCCGGTCCTTCGCCCGGGACCGAGCCGCGTTCCACTTTTTCGAGCCCCATCACGCGTACGCCAACCAGCTCGTCGAGGCAGTGTCGCTCAACCGGTTCGCCGTCAACGGGCCGAAGAAGACGGCCACCGGCGTCCTCGCTGCCCTCCTCCTTAATGGGTTCGCTCGGGACACCGCCCTCAACCCACCGACTGGGAACGTCATCCCGAACTTCATGCTGTCGGACCTGTTCCGGGACTGGCTCCGTGGTCAGCACGCCAACTTCGACGTCGTCATCGAGGCGGAGGTCCTCGACGCCTACGGGTTGAGCGCAACGGTCCTCGACCCCGTCGTCGCCCGCTACTTCGAGGACGCCGTCCGCGACCGCTTGGCCGAGGAGATCGTGCAACTCCGGAACCCGATGGCGGGGACGATCCAACGGTGCTTCCTCAACAAGCCCCCGAGCAGCTTTCGGGACATCGACGAACCCGTCGAGTTCGGCGCCTACGGGTACCACTCCGGCAACGACTTCAAGACGCTCACGAACCGGCGCGACACCGACAACTTCGACGATGCCGAAGATCAGGTCGCCCACGAACACGAGGTGGTCGACTGATGGAACGCTCCCGGGTCAAAGTCGAGTACTCCCACCTCCATCAGCAGGTCTTCGAGCACGAAGCTGAAGGTGTGCACTGCGTCGTCCGCAAGATCAGCGGCGGACAACCCGAGCACCTCACCAAGCCCCAGGCTCTCGACGCCGTACAGACCCGCATCGCCGCGTGGCAGGGTCCGATCGCCGGATTCGCCCTGCCGGTCACCCACTACGCCGACAGCTACGAGCTGGTCGTCCCGCACACCGTTCAGTGGGACCTGTGGCCGCGTCTGTACATGTGCGACAAGTGCGGCCGCGTATTCGAGACCGACGACCAGACCCAGCTGCAACGCCACTGCGTCACCTCCGGATGCGGCGGTGTGCACCGGCAGCTCCCGTACTTCCGCGTCCACCGCTGCGGGAACCGGCGTCAGATCGGGTGGCGGTGCCGGACTGACACAAGCCATCCGATGCGCTTCCACGACTCCGGGTCCTTCTACACCGCCTACTTCAGCTGCGACGTGTGTAACACCCGCCGCGAGATCATAGCCGGGCAGTGCAACTGCGGCCTCGAAGGCCTCGAGCCCCAGGAGCGGCAGTACCGGCTCGTCCGTGCCCGGGACTCGAAGACGTACTACGCGCAGCACGTCACCGTCGTGAACATCTCCACCCGCCTCGCTCGAGTGCTCGACACCGCCCGCGGTCCCCTCTGGACCGCAGCGCACTACTTGGGGACGATCGAGAATCTCGAGGGCCTCGTCGATGAGTCCCAGGGCCGCGCCAGCCGAGGCGACGACGAGGACGCCGCCCAGCAGCTCTTGGCCATCCTCGAAGCGTCCGACGCCGGCGCCGAGGAGATAGCGAGGATGCGGGACCTCGTCAACCGTGGCCGAGGCGAAGAGCCCGGCCTCGCGACGGCGAACGGCCTCCTGACGCCCGGGACCCTGGACGAGATAAGAAGTGATCGGCGGATGTTCGAGCGGTCGTTCATCTTCCACGAGCGCGACCCCGATGACATCGCGACGATCATCGACCGGTACCACACCCGGGGCCACGCCGGGATGGCCCGCCGCATGAAGACCGGCGTCGAGGAGGCGACCGCGGTCGGGTTCTCCCGCGTGTCCATCGTTCGGCAGCTCCCCATCGCACTGGTCGGGTTCGGGTTCACCCGCGAGTTCCCCGACCACCGCGCCCAACTGATGCCGTTGCAGCCACCAGAGCGCGAGCGCAACGCTCGCCGGCCCTTGGTGGCGATCGAGTCCAACACCGAAGCGATCTTCTTCGAGCTTGACCCGGATCTCCTGTGGAGCTGGTGCAGCGCGAACGGCTGGACCACGTCCCCCCAACCCGGCAGCGGTGCCGAGGCGAGGGCGTGGGTACTCCAGACGACTTATGGCGACCCATCGTCGGACGCAGCGCAGGCAATCCGGCGGCTCACGCATGCCTGGTCCCACACGATGATCCACGCCCTCGAAGGGCGCTCGGCGTTCGCCCCGAACTCGGTCGCCGAGTACCTGATGGAGCGCACCGGGTCGTTCTTCATCTACGTGGCCAACTACTCGACGTTCAACCTCGGTGGTCTCACCACCCTGGTCGAGCAGCACCTCTACGACTGGATCACCGGCGCCCAAGACCAGACCGAGTGCGTGCACGATCCCGTGTGTTTGACGGAGCGGGGCGGCTGCCACAAGTGTCTTGCGTTGGCGTTCCACTGCGAACGATTCAACCGGGGCCTCCACCGCGGCTACCTGGTGGGGTCCGACGAGCTCCCCGTCGCGGTCGGCTGGTTGCAACATGCCCGCAGCCAGCCCTGACCCTCGGGCCGCTGCGCTTCTGGACCTCGTCGAGCTCACCAGGAACCTCGACGAGGGCGCCGTCGCGACCAGCACGATGACCCAAGCCGGTCTCGCCGAGTCCCTGTGCCCGAACGGGGACCGCTCCACTCTCGCAACCATCCAGAGCCTCCTCGTCGAGCTGGGCACGCCCTCGGCCGTCACGCCCGACGATGTCGAGCGACTCCGGCAGGAGCTGCGCCTGATCGCAGAGCTGCGGAACGTCATCGTCGCCCGGACGATGCCGCCGCCGAGCCGCCTGGTGGTGACCGCGGCGGGGTCCGACGAGCTCTGCCAGGTCCAGACCTCCCTCCGCCTCGTCCCGCTGTTCCAGCTCGTCGAGGACGTCATCCGCAATACGGACCACCACTGCTGGCTCGGTGCCCCCTACTGGAACGCCGCCGCACTCGAGCAGCTCGCACCCGCCCTCGGAGGGCTCGCCCGACGCGGCGGACACGTCACGTTCGTCTGCCAGGGCGGCCCGCCCGTACAGCGGGCCGATCCGCTGCCGTTCCTCCGGCG
Source organism: uncultured Iamiaceae bacterium (assembly GCA_964416885.1). Taxonomy (GTDB): domain Bacteria; phylum Actinomycetota; class Acidimicrobiia; order Acidimicrobiales; family Iamiaceae; genus Iamia. The sequence continues at coordinate 23,934 of CAYQGF010000002.1, read as the reverse complement.
AGCAGCCAGCGACATCAGAGGCGAAGGCGGTCAGGCGACCGTCCTTGCGTTCGAGACCCGAACCTCCGCAGGTCACAACGTTCTGCTGCACGCCAAGTTTGCCCTCGCCGACAGCGAGATGGGCTACCTCGGGTCCGCGAACATGACCGGACAGGGCTTCGGCGACCACCTCGAGGTCGGCGTTCGGTTGCCGACCACCGAGGCGGCGCACCTGACCGGGCTCCTCGAGCATCTCGTTGAAGCCAACCTGCTCCAAGCGCGTTAGGCCCTCCACGGTGGAGTCTGATGGCCCGGCCCCCCGATGCGGCACAATCCAGACACGATGACCTGGGACGACCACCGAGCTGCTGCCTTGAAGGTGCGATGCGTCCGCGCCCGCGCAGAGCTGGCCAAGGCGTACCGGGACGTCACACAGAAGCGGCCGGATCTGGCCGCCTCTGTCGGTGCGCGCCACCGGATTGAGCCGCTCTACAGCGTCGTTCCGTACAAGGAGGCCTACAGCCCGGCGGTCGTGAGGGCCGTGCTCGACCACCATCGGCTCACCTCTGGACGACTCCTCGACCCGTTCGCTGGGGCAGGGACGAGCCTCTTGGTAGCCGCCGAGCGTGGCCTCTCCGCGGTCGGCGTGGATGTACTCCCCTTCTCTGCCTTCGTAGCGAGGACGCTCCTGCAAATCGCTGGCACCGACTGGGACGCGCTCGACGACCATCTCGACCAAGTCCTCGCTCACCCGATCTGTCAGCGTGGCACGTTCCCCGACTTCCCGGTGCGGGATTGGGCGTTCACGCCCGCTGCGCTGGCAGAACTCACCAGCCTGCACCAGTCCATCGCCAAGGTCCCGACCGCGGAGGGTCGCGACGTCCTCCATCTGGCGCTCCTATGCGCGATTGAGGCTGTGTCCCAGGCGACGAAGGACGGGACGTCACTTCGGCGTCGAGTCCCGGGGAGTCGCAACGGCCGGTACGGCCGCCAGCGGTCGCGCCTCGACGTACGCGACGAGTTCCTCGAACGACTCGGTCTGCTCCGCAAGGGGGCCGAAACGGCGCACGTTCCGAAGCGCGGTTCGGCCGTCCTGACCGGCGACGCCAGGAACCTTCTGGAAGTCCTCAACGGACGGAAACCGTTCGATGTAGCCGTGTTCTCGCCGCCGTACCCAAACCGGTACGACTACGTGGCGAACTACCAGCTGGAGCTCGGCTTCGGGTTCGTCGACTCGGCACCGGCTCTTAGGAAGCTCCGCTCGCAACAGCTCCGCTCCCACCTCGAGGCGCCGGCACCGGCAGCGCGGACGGTGGAGCACCCGGCACTTGACGAGTTCCTCGCCGCCTTCGACGGGAGCGCGCACGCGGGCGGTCAGCGGGGCCGGGTGTACCGGATGGTCACGGGCTACTTCGAGGACATGTCGACGGTGTTCGCCGGGCTCGCAGCCACGATGGCCTCCGAGGCGAAAATCGCGGTGGTGGTGGGAACCCAGGTGTTCGGGGGCGAACCGCTCCCGACGGACCTCCTACTGGCCGATCTCGCCGCCGGTCACGGTTTCGAGACCGAGGCGGTATGGGTGGCGAGGGCCAAGGGGATGTCCGTCCAGCAGCGCCTATCGGGTGCGAAACCGGTCGCCTCCCGAGAATCCGTGATTTTGCTCTCAAGGGGGTAGGCCCGTGGTCCTCGAGAGAGCTACGCCTCCGGGGCCCTTAGATTACGAGCCGTCGACGCTGTAGTGCCATGCCTCGCTCGGGAGGTTGTGGAGTCCGAACCGGGGGGCGTTGGCGAGGAGCCAGGCGTCGGCTCGGGTGCCCCGTTGGATCACGGCACCGTCGTGGGTGAAGTCGACGGCGAGACCCCGCTCGTGCTTCGACGAGCCGGGGCGGGCGGTCGGAGGTTGGCACTGACTCGCCGGCATCTCGTAGATGGCGTAGTGGGACTCGCCGCAGTGCGCCTCGCGAAGGGCGATCTGCTGGGCAGGGCTACGCCACCCACTGCCGCTCAGGCCGAAGCCGTCCTCCTCGGCCGCGGCGAGGAGCTCCTCAAGCCCTGGTGCGATCGACCGGTCGACCCTGATGCCTCGAACCGAGACGATGACGCCGGTGGGGGTGACCGGCTCGGCCATGGACCCACTGCCGGTTCGGTCGTAGAGAGTGATCCAGCGGATCACCTCGGTCACGTACTCGTTGCTCCGGTTGTAGGCGAAGAGGGCAGCTCGGAGTTGGGTGGGCTCGGCGAGGTCCGTCGCCTCGGCGCCGCAGAGGTGGTCGACGGCGCCGAGCGCGGCGTCGTAGAAGTTGTTGGGGTCGGCCCGACCGTCGTCGTTGCCGTCGGCGCCGTATACGGTCCAGCTGGTGGGGATGAACTGGAGGGGGCCGACGGCACGGTCCCACTGCCGGTCACCGTCGAGAGCGCCGTGGTCGGTGTCGGTGATGCGGGCGGTGCCTCCGGAGCCGTCGAGAGTCGGTCCGAGGATCGCGGGGGTGACGGTTCCGTCGTCGTTGACGGTGTGCCCGGCTGCGTGGTTGGACTCGACTCGGGCGATGCCGGCCAGGACCTGCCAGCGGATCCCGCACCGCTGACCCTCCTGCCCCTCGGCGGCGCGCGCGTACGCGTCCATGGCGACCGGTGGGATGCCCGTCCCGGCGGGCGTATCGCTGGGTGGGGGCACACCACCGAGGGCTACGACCATGACGCCCAGCACGACGAGCACGTTGAGCAGGACGCCGGCGAGACCGACGGCGAGGAGTCCCCGACGATGCCGGATGGCCGCAGCGGCGACGGCGGCAGCGGGCACGGATCAGGCTTCCTCGGTCTCGACCGGCGGTTCGTCGTCCACGACCGGCTCGTCGATCTCGATGCCCTCGGGAGTCGGTCGGTTCCAGCCGTGGTCGCGACGGGGCGCCTGAGCCTCGACGTGGTGCGCCGACCGCTTCTCCAACCGGGCCCGGGCCGTTCGGGCGCGTCGGGAGATGGCTGCCGGTCCGTCGATGGTGAGAGCGGAACGGAGGACGGGCTTGCCATCGCTGTCGGTGCTGATCTCGGTCCGTTGACGGGTGTTGGTGCTCGACGCTCGGCGGTGGGCGCGGTCTTCGGCAGCCCGCTGTGAGCGGTTCACTCGACGGTTAGCCAGGTAGTTCCTGCCGGCCGCGGAAGCGAGACGGCTGCTGCGGCTGGCTCGATCGGGTCCGAGCCCGGCACCGATGGCGAAGCCGGTCGCCCCGGCAATGGCGGGGCTCGTGAGCCAGGGCGCCGCGGGCCGGTCGCTTCCGACTCGACGGGTGGCCAGTCGTTGACCCACCGAGCCGGCCAGGTTGTGTCCCGCTGTGAGGATGCGCTTGCGGGTCACGTACATGGCGACGACGACCATGTTGACGAGGGCGAACCGTTCCACGAGTCCGAGGTCGGCGGAGCCTTCGAGGAGGGCGCTGACGGTGAGAAGGAGGATCGAGAGGACGAAGCTCATGCCCACGACAGCCAGGACCGCCCGGGCCAGCGCCGTCAGCCACCTCCAGGCCAGTTCTCGCCCGGCGCCCGGGAGGATGCCAGCGAGAAGGGCGAAGGGGGCGACGGCCCACAACATGACGGCGATCACCTGAGCGACGACCACGGTGAGAGCGACGAGCCCCAAGAGGACGGCCATGAGCAGCGCCGCGCCGAAGGTCAGGACGGCGCCGAAGAGTCGGCTGCTGTCCGGCCGTTCGTTGAAGTCGGCCTGGGTGTCGCAGCCGGCGTCTCGCATAACGTCGCGCGGTTCGTCGTCTGCTCCGTGAGGTCCGGTGGCGAGGATCTCGTCGCGGGCGGCGGCGCAGGATTCGGGGAGAGGTCCGCCCCAGTTGAGGTAGTCGTAGGGGGCCTCGACGAAGGCGGCGTGGATCTCTGCTTGGAGCGGCTCCATCACCGCGTCGGCGTCCGCAGCGCCTTCGGGTGGCGGCTGGCCGGTTCCCGTCGCCAGCAGTGCGCCCGAGAGGCGAGACATGGTGTCGGTGGTGCCTTGCATGTACCCGGCGGGGTTCGCCAGGACGATGCCGGCTAGGCCGACGGCGAGGATCGAGATGGCCAGCTCTCCCGCCGCCATCGTGAGCCTTCCGCGCAGGGCTGCGATCGCTGCCCAGGCCACAGCGTAGGTCCAAGCCAGATGACCCAGCCCGAGGGGTCCGATGACGTCGCTCTGATACTGGCGGGCGATGTCCACGGCGGGGCCCCCGAGGCGCTCCTGAACCCCGAAGCCATAGGCCCACTCGACGAGCCACAGAGCCAGGGCCGTGGACGACCTCGCCCCTTGAAACGAGAGGTCCGTGAACGTGCCGTAGACCTTGCGGCTGAGATGGTTCCAGGCCCCCTCGTCGAAGCCGATGTCATAGTTCCCCGAGGGAAATCGCCCCCAGCACTCGTTGGGCACGATCGACGGGTCCGCATCGGGATCGGTCGAGGCGGCGCAGGGGTTCGGGGGGACGTCGCCTTCCGCTTGCCTCGGCAGAACCGTTGGCGCCGAGGCCGACGCTGCGCCGGCCGGGGACCATGCGGTCGTCGCCCCGGCGAGGACCAGGGCCAGGAGGACGATCGAGCCCCAAGCCCCCCGAGCCCGTCGCGGCGACGCGTGCGACGCCTCAGCCATCATCACCGCCGGCCAGAGAGGTGGCCAGCGGGGAGCGGCGGTGGCGCCGAACCTGCGAGCGTGCCTCGGTCATCCGTCTGAGGGCCTCCTTGCCGATGTCCGCACTGCCTGGCGGCAGTTCCGACAGGCGTCCGCCAGGGCCAGGATCCGAGGCAGGGTCCGGTTCGTCCTGCGGCGCCGGTCGAGCTCCCGGGGTGGTGTCGAACGCAGCGTGCAGCCCGTCCAAGACCGGCTGATGGACCTGGACGAGTCCGATCCTGTCGCGCACGTCACGGTAGAGGCATTGCCCGGCCCCCAGCGCGGAGACGACGGCGACCGTCGCGGCATCGTGCTCGAGACCGAGGAACTCGACTGCCCGCGTGCCAGCAGCAGCAGAGGACTGCCTGAACACGAATCGGGCTCCGATCAGGTCGACAAGCTCACCGGCACCGAGGTCGTTCGGGTGCTGGCTGGCCAACCAGAGGGCTCCATTGTGCTTGCGTCCGTCTCGGATGCCTTCGAGCACGAGACGTTGACCATGAGGTGATGCCAACAACGACCACGCCTCGTCGTAGAGCGCGGCGCCGAAGCGACCCGGGTCGGCGAAGACGACCTCGCGTCCCACGGCGGCCACGAGGTAGAGCAAGGCGTTGCCGAGGATCTGCTCCGGCAACATCTGCCGCGCGAGGTGCTCGTGCATCAGGGTGTCCCGATCGGGGAGGGACAGGTTGGGCGCCCAGAAGACGATGAGGTCGGCGTCGAGGGTGACCGGTTCGGCATCTCCGAAGGCGATCTGGCCGGCGCCGAGACGGCGGTAGTGGTCGAGGCGGCGCGCCAGGCTGCGAGCCGCTGGGTCGTCCCGCTTCGCGTCGTCGCCCATCCGGTGGAGCGCCTCGAGGACGTCTCCGAGGCGGGCCTGTGGTTGGCGTGCCACCTGGTGGACGGCTTCGGCCAGGGCTGCGCCCTCTTCGGTGTGGGGTGAGCAGCCGGCGAGGAGCGACAGGAAGCCGAGCGTCACCGCGGTGCGGTTCTCGCCGGTGAAGGTCCGCAACGGGTCGAGGCACACCTCGGCGTCGGAGCCGAGCCGGACGATCTGAGCGCGACCCGGGGCCACGCGGGCGAACGCGGCGTACTCGCCGCGGGCGCTGCGGTCGATGGTGACGACCTGGCCACCGCGAGCGACGCTGTCCCAGCAGATCCGCTTCAGGAAGTAGCTCTTGCCGGAGCCCAGAGCACCGACCACGGCGAGGGAGGCGGTACGCCCCACCTGTGGTCCGTAAGCGGGATCGAGCAGCACGGGCGTGGACACCCCGGTGTCGAGGGACGTGCCGAGCAGAAGTCCGTTGGGGTCGCCGACGGCTGATCCACAGAAGGGCGCTCCCGCCGCGAGGTCGCGAGGCAACAGGTACTGCGTGTAGTCCCGGCAGACCGTCGCCGCAGCCGTCCCGGGCAGCATCGACCTCAACAAGGCGAGCTGGCCACCGGTGGGGCGGCCGAAGGCGTAATCGTGGGGCTCGAAGAAGGCGAGCAGCGTCGACGCCTGGTCCTCCAGGGCGGGCAGGCTGTCCGCGGCGACGCTGACGATGATCGTGGCCTGCAGCTCGGGTTCGGCGGGGTTCGCCGCCAGCTCGGCCCGCTGGTCGTCGACGGCGGCGATGGCTTCGGCGAGCGATGGCGGCGCACCGGTGACCTCTCCGTCGTACTCGTCGACCTGGCCGATCAGTTGGCGATGTTGGCGGCGAACCTTGACCTGGGCCTCAGCGTTGGCGACCGACCGGACGCGCACGGCCCAGTCGAGTGGGAAGGCCAGGTCGTCGAGGTGGTGGAGCCACTCGCCGCCGCCGCCTGGGAAGGTCCAGTCGTGGGGCATGTCGGCGAGGGCCAAGGCGGTTTGGAACGAGGTCCCCTTCGACGTGTCGATGCGGAGGTAGCGACGGTGGTGGGGTCGGTCTTGGTCGTCCTGTGCTCCTCCCTCTCGCACTACGGCGTCGGTCAGGGGCGCGAGGACGGCGGGGCTGCGACGGCCGCCCGGCAAGGTCCGAAGCGGGGGCTCCCAGGTGTCATCGAAGGGGGGATCGTCCAGCCCGCGACGCAGCGACCGGGCGTACAGCCATCGGACCTCTCCAGCGGTCACGGGATGGATCGAGAGATGCACCCGCAGGCGGGCTTCGAGCGCCGATGCCTGGCGGCGTCGGATCTCGACCTCTTCAGCCGACAGAGGAGCGGGGGCCAGTCCGAAGGCTCCGCTGACCTCGCTGGCGGCGTGCTGAAGCATCTGGATCCAGGCCCGACGCGCCCGTCGAGGGAGGAGCGCAGCGAGGTAGTAGCGGCGGCGGTGCAGCCCCGTGGAGGCCAGGGAACCGGCCGTGGCAGCGCACACGTCTGCCCATCGAGGCGTGGTCGTCGGGTCGGTGCCTTCGAGCATGTCGGCGACCACGTCCCATGGGTCGATGCGCTCGCAGACCGACAGGAGCAGCGACTCGTTCGGAAGGCCGATGAGCATCCCTCGGAGGCGGCTGTGCGTGGCGAGCTTGCCGTCCGTCGAAGAGTGGCCGTGGGGGAAGGGATCGACTCGCCACACCGCCCACGTCCCCGCGCTGTCACCCGACCACACGAGGTTGTCGATGATGGTGCGAGCGGGCGCCTTCACGGGCGACTCTCCACCCACATCCGTTGACCAGCCGTGTGGACGGGACGAGGTGCGCGATGGGGACGACCCGCGACAACTCCCCCGCGGGGGACACACCAGAGTCCGACGTAGCCGGCCGCGGCACGAGCCAGGCTCCGGCCTTCGATGCGCACCCGTCGGACCGCCCATGCCGCGCCCGTGGGGAGGCCGGCCGTGACGAGAAGCGCGATCGTGCTGGGAAGGAACTCGGCCCAGAGGGACCACGACCAGACCAACGCGACGAAGGTGACGAGGAGAACGACGATCTGTGTGACCGTCAGCTGGAACGGTGGCGTCCATCCTCCGATCTGCCCGAGGACCATCGGATGGCGACGTGCGTGGGTGTAACTGGCGCAACGCACCAGGTCCGTCGTCTCGTCAGGCATCGGGCCCGCTCGGACTCGCCTCGACGAGGACGATCGGGGTTGCGCCGTTGGCGTCGAACTCCTCCGACACCTTCTGCTCGAGGAAATCGACGTTGTTGATGGCCCAGGTCATCACCGCCCCGAACAACAGCGCCCCGATGGTGGGGACGAACGCCTTGGTCCGGACCCAGACCACGATCACCATGATCAGGGCCATGAGGGCGACCGCCGCTTGGACCAGGGACTCGACCTTGGCGATCTCTCCATGCAGGAGCTCGGTCACAGCATCTGTCCTTTCAGGGGAGGACGCCTCATGCGCCCGGGACGGGTGGCTTCGTGGTCGAGGGGACGGCCGGCGGGTGCGGGTCGGTCTGGGTGGCACGGCCGTCGGTGTCGGGACCGGTCCCTTCGGGGCCGGGACGTCCATCACGACCGAGGGTCGGGGCGCCAGACAGCGTCTTGACTTCCCACCGGCCGTCCCGCTCCGCCATCACCAGCTCGTAGGCGAGGGACACCTCGACCTCAGCGGTGGTGATCGCCGACACCTCCACCCGGATCGTCGAAGTTGCTCGATCCGCTCGCACGATGCCGATGTCGTCCACGGTCACCGACTCGAACGGAGCGGGGGTCAGGGGCAGCACCGACGACCCAGGGGCCATGTAGCGGCCGACCTCTCCTGCGCCGGTCAGCAGGGAACGCAGGAAGGACGCCACGGTGGTCGTCATGGGGTCGTCCCGTTCGGGGGTCGCCTCCGGGCCGCGCAGCGCGACCTCGGATGCCGGCGGGGCGGGCACCACCGCCGGCGGACCGACGACGGTCGCAGCACCTTCCGATCGCAGGACTCCGACTTCGAGGAGCCACCGCACCGTCGTCTCGTCCTCGGGTGCCCTGACCTCGGCGGCGACCGTCACCGCCCAGTAGTTCCGCTCCACCGCTCGGCCGCTCACGGCTGACGCCCAGAGGACTGACATGCGTGGGGTTTGGTCGAGGTCGTCCGTTGGCTCGGTTGATGGATGGAGCTCGCCGGTGGTCAGCCATTCGCGGACAGCGATCTCCGCTCGGCCCATCACATCCGGTGGCACCGCTTCTGCTGGAGCGACCGGCGGTGGAGGAACGGCGTCAGGAGTCGAACGAAGCGCACCCACCAATCCACCGAGCGCACCGATGGCCACCAGCAGCCACAGCGCGGCTCGCGTCGCCTTGACGGTCAGCGAAGACGGACCTCGATCATCGGTGGTCGCTTCTCTCGATGACGTCGAGCGATGGAGGATCTTCGCCAGCAAGGCCACGTGACCGCGATGCGCCGGGCCAGCCCACGAAGCGCAACCACACCATCGACGCAGGGGTGGGAATCAGATGTCCGCGCTGTACCAAGCGAACGCACGCGGCGATGGGCCCATGCCTACTTCGCCGGAGTGGACCGCCGCTATCAAGCCGCCGTGCACCACGTCCGGTCCACTGGCCGCCATCACCGTTCCGGCAACGTCCCCACTTTCGGGGAGGACGGCCGCAACGAAGGCGCATCGGAGGGCGCCACGAGCGAGTTCATGACCGGGTGGCGTACCGGTATCGACGCCGCTACCTGGTAGTCGTCCCTCTCTCGACGGTTCCCCGGCCAACTTGCCCTGACCTCGCGGCTGCAGTTAGTTCCAAGGCCGGCCGCATCCCTACTCCTGCTGTAGGAGTTCGCGCTTCTATCGACAGAGTTCTGACGGCAGGGCTTCGCCTTCTGCCCGCCGAGCGACCTGTCTCCGCCCCGGGGCCAACAGCAGGAACGTAGTCGAGGGTCTGGTCACGGCCAGCCGCCTCTTTGACCGCGCCATTGCTCCCAGCATCCGGGTTGAGAGCAGCGGGACTGCGGTGTCGGTCAGGTCTGCGGAGGCAAGCGACCGATAGGCTCGAAAGGATGATCCAGGGAGATTGGGGTGAGTAGGAGCGATCTGTGGCCGCTCGAGACGTTGGTCGTGTCGAACGGCTCCTACAGGCTCATGACACCATGCAATGCCGCGCTCTTGGAGCTTGGACCGGACCTCGACGGGTCGCAAGATCCGATCGATGCGGCCCGAGCGCTGTATCGCCAAGTGCTGCGGAACCGCTCAGCCGTCGTGCCGACCTCTTGGACGCTGGACCTCACCGTTAGTCACGAGGAGTCGACGATTGGGTTCTGCTCGCTCACGGCGAAGCACTTCGCAGTGATCGGATCCGTTGAGACCAGCTCCTGGCTCCGGCCGTCGAGCCGCGGTCGGGGGCATGGACGCGAGCTGCGCCTACTGATGCTGTCGCTGGCCTTCGACTTCCTGGGCGCCGGTCAAGTGACATCGACAGCGTTCGATGACAACCGGCCGTCGCGCCAGATCAGCCTTCGTCTCGGTTACTCGCCAAACGGACGTACCACCGTGTGGGATGGTCAGAACGTCAGGTCGGAGGAGCATTGGGTGCTTCCGCATGAGTCCTGGAGCGGCGGCCGTGCCACCGTGACGTGCGACGTCAGGGCTTTGCCGATGCTGGGCGCCTCTCCCGTGGGTCTGAGGAGCTCAACCCCGCCAGGGTAGGCCTCCTTGTGGAGGCAGCCTCTACCTCCTACTATCCCAAGAATCGCAGATTTGGAGGGAAGCGATGTCTGGGAGCGAACCGTTCATGGTTGTCACCGCCGAGTCGGGTCCGCCACCCGTGGAGGTGACGGGACGATACGACGCAGTGACGCAGATGTGGACCGAGGCTGAGGGGGTAGTCGGGCCGTCTGCTAGGACCAACTATCAGACCTCTCAACCAACCGTTCAGTCGACCAATCAGTCGACGAGCGGTGGCGGCGACTTCGTGCCGGACTCCTACGACGACGTGAACCACGACAACAACGCGGACTGAAGAGGCCGGAACGGTGATCCTCGTGATCACCTGTGCCTGGGATACGACGGCGAACGCCGTCATCGCCGAGCTGACGCAGCAGGGGGCGGATGTCCTTCGGCTCAACACCGAGGACTTCCCCGGCAAGGCTCAGATCGAGATTCACGTAGGTGACGGGCAGAGGTCTCGCCTGAGCTATCTCGGTCGCAGCGTCACCGCGGAGGACGTCGAAGCCGTCTACTACCGACGTCCTGAACGCCCTCGGCTGGCGCACATCGATGATGAAAGCACACGACGCTTCGCGATCTCCGAGAGTTGGGCGCTCGTCCAGGGGTTCCTTCGCCTCTGCGATTGCGCATGGCTGAATCACCCGGCTCGCATCGCTGAGGCTGAGTTCAAGCCCGTGCAGCTCCGCGTGGCGGACGCCATCGGCTTCGCGCTGCCTCGCACCCTGGCCACCAACACCGTCGGTGCTGCGGAAACGTTCCTGGAGGCTCTCGGCGGTAGCGCCGTCGCGAAGACAGTGAGATCGCCTGTGGTCTCGACAGATCCTCCTCGGTTTGCCTACACGCACGGGGTGACCGCTCGAGATCTCGATCGTCTCCACCAGCTGTCCCTCGCTCCGGTCATCTTCCAGGAGCGCGTCTCATCGATCGCCGAGTACCGAGTGACAGTCGTCGGGGATCAGGTTTTCTCGGCGAGGATCGACGTCAGCCCTGCCGATGCCGATGATCGACTCGATTGGAGGCGGTTCGCTCAGAGTGATACGAAGATCGAGACCGCGGACCTGCCGAGCGACGTGGCGAGACGGTGCGAGATGGTTGTCTCATCTCTCGACCTGGAATTCGGTGCCATCGATCTCGTCCAGCAGCCCGAGGGCGAATTTGTATTCCTCGAATGCAATCCGAATGGTGAATGGGGCTGGGTCGCGGCCGCAACAGGATTACCGATCGCTGAGGCATGCGCGTCGCACCTCATCAAGCTTGCACGACGGCAGGGCCAGGCGTGGTGACCTACCGCTGCCAGAACCGCCGCTTCGGAGGTTTCGGTGTGGTCGAATGGATCCCCTGACTGAATGGGTCTCCGAGCTGACACGAGAAGCACGCGAATCGGCCCGTGTGCTCCCACAGTCCGACCGAAGCTGGATCCTGTTCCTCTCCAGGCATTCGTGTGAGTGGCCGTTCGCAGCCGTTCGGGCACGGCACTGGATTGCGTATCCAGTCTGGCGCACCCGCCAGATCATCGTCCATCGCCGACCCCTCTTCTCTCCTCGACCGACGCGCCCGTCAACCCCTTTAGCTCCAGACTCTCACGGTCGTCGGTCAGTGGCAACGACACCACAACGCTGGCGGGTCTGGCACACATCATGGCGATCCACATGCGGGGTCAGGGTCAGATGCCGAGTCCGACCGTCGCGATGAGCGTCACCGTGACCAGGGCAGGGGTGAAGGGAGTTCCGGCGACGGGGGTCAGATCACGGCTTGCCACGATCAGCGTGGCCACGCACGAAGTGACGAAGGCACCCGCCGAGATCAGCGCAGCCTCGATCATGCCGTAGCCGGCGACGGCAGTGGCCCATCCCAGCACCAGGCCCAGGACGATGCCGAGCTTCACGTCACCGAACCCCCAGGTGCGGGTCAAGGAGGTGCACGAGGCCGAGGACGGCGAACCACAGGGTTGCGATCGCAAGCGCGGTTCGGGCTCCACGAGCACCGGCGATCTCTGAGATACAGGCGACGCCGACGAACGCGATCACCGTCGCCCCGAGGTCGCGGTTCGGTATCCGATGCGTGGTGGCGTCACATCGAGCGATTGCGAGCATCCCGGGAACGGCGGCGGCCAATGGTGCGGCCTCGACGGCCCGTGGACAGCGATCAGGGCCGCCGCCACGACCATGACGATCCAGGCGCCTTGCCGGATCGGCGTTCGCGGTGGGACGACGTCTGCCCGGTCAAGCACTGTCGCGCTCACGTATAGGCCCGGGTCAGGCGGTCCAGCAGGGCGACGGTGTCGGGATGGACCGTGTCCTCCGGCTCGACACCGTCATCTGGGTCTGCGAGCAGACTGGTCAGCTCGTCGTAGACGCGGCGGACACCGGGGAGGGACCCCGCTGCGAAGGCGCTGCGCATGAGGAGGCGGTACAGGCGCTCCTCGTAGGGGCACACCTTGAGACCCTGGCGCGCCGCCCACTCCGCCCCTCGCCAGTCGTCCCCGGCCAGACGAACCTCCGCCAGCTCCTCGGCGGCGTCGACGACCTGAGCGATGATGAGTCCTGTGTGGGGGGCGACCCAGGCGTAGCCGCGGCCGCCACCGGTGAAGGGTTCGCCGTGGACGAGCGTCAGCGCCTCGGCCAGCAGCATCGCTGCCTCCCGCGCATCTTCTCGCTCGTCCGCCAGGGCGACGAGTTCGCTGAACAGGCCGTAGTCGGTGACCATGCCCTCGGACAGCGTGTACCTCCCCTCGGCCGGATCCGGGAAGAGGTCGCTGTCCGGTCGAGCGGTACTGAGGGCCTTTCGCGCCGCCCAGATCGTGTTGTGGAACGTCTTGAGGGTGTTGGTGCCGGATGGCCAGAGGGCGGCTTGCAGTTCCTCTCGGTCGACAGGCGACTCCCGTAGGGCGAGGTAGGTGAGGGCTTCGAGCGACTTCTGCTTGGGGATCGTCAGAAGATCATCGCCAGGTGGTGCGGTGGCGTGCACCTCACCGAGAACGTGCACGATCACCTCGACACCTTGGAGCAGCTCATCAAGAGCCCTCGGGGTGGTTCCATCAGTGGGACCGGCCTCGACCAGCGTGTCCCGTGGTGCTCTTGCGGGTTCGTCGGCGGGGACGCTCGGCGCTGACGCCTGGTCGAGAAGCTGGGTGACCTGTCGGAGTGAGTCGGCGTCGAGGGCACGGGGCCGCAGTCGGATGTCGAGTCCATCGATCGTCAGCTCGTCGTCGGTGATGCTCATGCCGCGCCCGAACTGTTCCATCCCTGGGGCTCCGTGGACCACCACCGCGATGCCCGGGGACGGGTCACGGAGGATCTCGCGGAGACGGTCCACGTGTTCGTCAGGTGGGCGTTCTGCGAAGACGACGAGGAGCGGTTCCCAGGCATCGGGCGTCACCCCCGAGGCGCGAGCCTCGGTCACGGTCTCGTATCCGAGGAACCCGAGGTTGTGGGCCACCGCTTCGCGGCGCGCCTGAAGCTCATCGAGCACACGATCGACGTCGCCGCAGGACTCCAGACCGTCGGTCGACGGCAGGGCTGCACCGTCATGTCCGACCAGGATCACGCGTGCCTGGTCGCTCCAAGGGGAGGTTGCCGCCGCCACCGCCACGGCTCGGAGGAGGCCCTGGACCGCCAGCGGTTCCCCAACCACCGTCGTCACCCTCGTCTCGAGGTCGACCAGCACCTCGGCCCCGGTGTCGGCGCGGCCGATGGGCACCAGGGCTGGGGTCGGGGAGGCGCTGCTCTGCCCGAGTTGGGCGAGCTCGTCGAGCGTGGCCGTCGTGTGCCATCGGCACTCGCCGACGGCGGCGAAGCCGGTCGGTGCCTCCGATTCGGTAGCGAGGACCATCGTCACGCCATGGGCGTCGGACTCCACCCACCGGAAGGGCGGCGGCCCAGCTGGTCCGCTTCCGGCCATGGCCGCACGCAGCGCTGCCTCCACGAAGGTCGCGGACTCGGTATCGGCTCCGGTCCGGAGTTCTCGCTCGACCTCCTGCAGCGCAGCAGGAGGAACCGGAAGACGCTCGCCGGCTCGGCGGTGCCGCTGTTGGGCCCGGCGGCGACGATCGAGCAGCACCAGGAGGCCAGCCGTCGCCAGGCCACCTCCGATCAGGCCGACCGGCATGATCGGGAGCGCCGGTTCAGCGTCGACCTCCCTTTCTTGCGACGGCTCCGGGGTCGAATCGGGGGAAGAGGTCGAAGATGGGCCCGCCGCTGGTGGGGCCTCCGAGGGCCTGTCCGGGGTGTCCGCTACTGGCGGCGCCGGAGCCTCGGATTGCTCGGGCTCGGGTGGGTTCGGGACAGGGGCGATCGGTGGCGGCGGGATCTCGCTCGGCTGCTCTGGTGGCGCCACCGCCTGATCCGTCGGCATGACGAACTCCCAGCCGGATCGGATGAGGTGCGGATTCGTGAGGCTGCCCCCGTCCGGTTGGGGTCGGCCCCGGTTGATCTCCATGATCTCGGGGTAACGACCGGGGTCGCCCAGGGCTTCTTCGGCGATGCCGGAGAGCGTGTCGCCCGGTTCGACGGTGACCCGCTCCGGCGCAACGGGGGAGATCGTCGTGGCGTCGATGGGGATTCGGATGATCCAGCCGGGGCGCAGGAGGCCAGGTTCGGTGAGACGTCGACCGTCGGGTTGGAGGCGCCCGGCGTTGAGGTGGAACAGCTCGACGGCGCGCTCTCCGTTGCCGAGGTATCGCTCGGCCAGGTCCCACAGGGTGTCCCGGCGCACCACGACGTGCTCGACGAAGGTCGTCGTGGCCGCGGGAACCTCGGCTTCTGGCGGCGGTGCCGCCCAGGGAGTCACAGAGGGCTCGGCCTCGACGGTCGAAGCCGTCACCGCCGAGGCCAGGGGCAGTGACGCAGGGCCGTTGGCCATGCGGGCCATCGCGCCCGAGGGCCAGGCGAGGACGATGGCCGCCACGAGCGGCGCAGCCAGGCTCTGGCCGAAGCCCAAGCCACGGATCTGTCGGGGCAGTCCACCCTTCGCTGCGGCCGACGCCTCGACCATGACGGCCACCACGATCTGCGCCCATGCCAGCCACGCTCCGATGGCGAGGACTCTCCATACCGTCGTGACCTGGAGCGGAAGGTCGCCCGAGAGCGTGTCCCCAATGCCACTCAGGTCCGGCGCGGTGCGCGGCAGCGGCCATCCGACCATCGTCACGAGAGCCGCGGGGACGGCGACGACGACGGCCATGAGAACAACGACGGCAGCCAGGGCGCGGGCGGTGTCCCAGCGGCGCATCAGGAGCCGTCCCCGGTGATGCCACGGACGGAGCGAGCCGTACCGGTGGCGGACACGGTGCGGTCCTCCATGCCGACGATGCCCAGCAGGAGGATCGGTTGGTGAAGTGTGACCGTCACGGTGACGGTCGTGGTGTCGACCTGGACGGTGACAGGGGTGAGGTTCCTGCGGGCGAGGTAGTCACGGACGGCTCGGTCGGCGGCGATCGGATCGAGGGCGGGTTCTCCTTCCCGCAGGCTCTGTTCGCTCAGCTCCTGTGCTCCGGCGCGGGCGGACTGGCGGGCGAGGTTGGAGGCGTCTCGACGGGTTGCCAGGATCTGCCCGCCGTCGTAGACGAGGCCGCCCAGGACCAGCATGGCCAGGGCGAGGATGGCCCACATGGCCGTGGCCTGGCCGCGCTCGTCTCGCAGGGCACTCGATCTGCTCATCGCGCTGGGCCGTCCGTGCTGCGCCATCGGTCGATCACCTCCACGGAGGTCCGCTCGACGACGCGGCGTCCCGGCAGGCCGGGAAGGGCGACGTCTCCCAGGAGCACCGTGCAGGCCACCCGCACCTCGACTTCGCCCCCGGCGTGGAAGGTGGACGGGTCGCCCAGGGTGACGGTCAACTCGGCGCAGGTCACCTCCTGGCGGGCCAGACTGCCCCTGGCCGTCTCCTCAGCCGCCTCGACAGCGGCCGGGTAGGCCGTGGCGAGTGACGCCGACCGGGCGGCATCCCGAGACGCCGCCGCCACGTCGCCGCTCACGGTGGAGATCCGTCCGGCCAGGACGAGGAACGCCAAGACCCCGAGAGCCAGGGGCATCAGCAGCACCATCTCCATCGTCGCTAGGCCGCGTTCGTCTCCGTCTGGCCGCCGCTCTGCTGTCCGCCGCCTCGTCACGGTTCTCCTTGGGGGACGAAACGCTCCTTGGGACCGACGGAGCTGCCTTCGACGGTGGCGTCGAACCCGGGGAGGGGGACGAGCGACGGAGCTTGGCCTCGGACCGTCGTTCGTATCTCGCCGGCCGATTCCGAGACGTCGACCCGCACCTCCCGGAGCAGCCCGGACCGACCGGCGTCGGCCAGGAGGTCCTCGGCGACCTGTCGCCCCTGCGATGCGGTGCCGTCCGCGTTCTGGGCGGCACGGGTGCCGTCCTGGGCGGCGGCGTCGACGAGCGCTTGGGCGTGGAAGTAGAGACCCCACTGGATCAGGGCCATGAAGACCAAGAGGAGGAGGGGGAACGCAATGACGAAGCTGGCCGTTGCCGCTCCCCGTTCCTGCCGTGACGGGACTTGGCCGGGCGGAGAACGGTGACAGTGTGCGAACGAGGCAGGCCACATGGCTCGGCTCCCGTCATCCACCCGTGGGCGTATCGGTGTCGATGCTCTCGGCCTTCGAGGTGAACTTGAACATCAGGATGCCGCCGACGGTGATGGCGATCACGACAGCAAGAGCGACCCAGATGGTTCCGCTGTAGACGTCGCCACGTTCCTCGCGCAGGCGCTCAGCCAGGTCGCGCCGGGTCTCCCACCACCACGTCTGGGCTCTCACCTCCATCGCCAGCACGGTGTCGGCCGAGAGAGCCGACCTGGGGGTTGGGATCATCGGGGTCGTTCCTTCCTACGTGGGCTCACAGGGCGAGCACGGTCGCCATCGCGGGGTAGCCGATGAGCAGGATGAGACCGACGAACATGGCGACCATCGGCGCACCCATCCTCTCGGAGGCGGCCAGCGCCTCCCCTTCGGCTTCGGCCATCTCCCGATCTCGAACGCTCTTGGCCTTGGCCCGCAGCGCATCCCGCACCCGGGCGCCGGACGTTCCCGCCAGCTCGGTGGAGGAGGCCAGTTCGATGAGCTCGCCCGAGCCGAACCTCTCGCCGAGGTCGCGGAGCGACGACCAGGGAGACAGGCGCCGGGTGCGAGCCCGGTTGAGCGCACGTTGCAGCTCGGCGAAGGTCCACCCCGATCCGGCGTGGGCGGCGTCGTGCAAGGCGGTCTCGACACCTCCGCCGCCGGCGAGCACGACGACGACCAGCTCCAAGAAGACGCTCAGCCCGTAGCGGAAGTCGCGGCGACGGCGCGCCGCTTGGCGGGCCAGGAGCACGTCGGGTACGACGAAGCCAAGCCCGGCGGTGGCCAGGGCGACGACAGCGACAGCACCGACGGGGACAGCGATACCCGCCAATCGCCACAAGGCGGCGACGCCGAGAGGGAGCCCTGCTCCGAGGGTGGCCCCCGTCAACTTGGCGACGGCGTGGCGTTCCTTGCTGATGGTGCAGATGGCCAGATCTCGGTGGAGTGCGACGACGTCACCGGTCGTCGCTGCGAAGACCCGGAGGGCCCATCCCTGCCACCGGGTACGCAGCGACGACGTCCCTTCGATCGCGGGCGGTTGATACAGCTGGGCCAGGCGGCGATCGAGCCGACCGGGAGGGGGAGCCAGAACACCGGCGACCACGAGCAGCAGGCCCCCACCGACAGCGACACCAGCAAGAAGGGCCTGGAGGATCACTCGTCCTCCCCGCTGAGCAGGCGGGCGACCTCACTCGGCTCGGCCATGCGGTTCATGGCCATCGCCGCGCCGCCGAAGATGGCCCCGATGAGCAGCAGCATCACCTGTCCGCCGGCGGAGTCGAAAGGGGCGAGGTAGTCGCGACGGAAGCCGATCAACCAGATGGCGATGCCGAGGGTGATCCCCACGATGAGGCGGGTCGTCACATACGTCCGAGCCCGGGCAGCCTCGATCCTCAGGCGCATGGCGACGGTGTCACGAGCCGACCCGGCCACCTCGCCCAACAGATCGTTCATCCGTCCTTGACGTTCCGATGCGAGGATCAGCGACGTCACCACCATGTCTCCGAGCGGATGAGCCAGCTCGTCGGCGAAGCGACGGAGAGCGGGGCCCAGCCGTTCCCGCCGCGTAGAGATGCGATGGATGAGACGCTCGACCTCCGGACGGATGGGCGCGGGTGCGTGGGGTCCCGTGGCCACGATGGCTTCCTGTAGACCTGAGGCGGCGGCCATCAGGCCGCGCAGCTGCTCGGTCCAGGTGGCGATGGCCTCGACGCGACGAAGGGCCTCCGCGCGCCGGGCGCGCACCCCGATCAGAGAGGGGGCGACACCACAGCCCACTCCGGCAACGAGGGCACCCACGGGCCAGCCGGTGGCCAGCCACACCACGACAAGGGCAATCATCGCCAACACCAGACGAAGAAGGAGTCGATCAGGGACCCTCGTCCTCCATGCCTGCACGTCCGGTCGGAGAGGAGTCATCCCGCAGGCCCCGAGAACGACCACGATCGCACCGAGCCCCATCACGGCTCCGGCCAGGGCGCCAGCGAGGGCATTCACCACGCCCACCCCCCATCCGGGATCTCCATGAGTGCGGGATCGAAACCTCCGTCGATCAGGGCGTCGAGGGTCGAAGCGCGGAACGGCGTGCCGGTCGGGACGGCCCGGCCGTGGTGATCGGGGCCGAGCACCTCGTTCGAGAGCGCCATCGCACCGTCGTGGCCGACCACCTCTCGCACCGAGGTCACCACCCGCCGCTCGTCCCGGGTCTTGGCCACGTGCACGATGAGGTCGAGCGAGGCGGCGATGTCGACCGCGACCGCCTCGGGTGACAGGCGTTCCGGGGCCTTCAGGGCGTAGCGCATGATCTGCACGAAGGCATCGGCGGTCGAGCGAGCGTGCAGGGTGCCCATCGAGCCGTCGTTGCCCTGGCTCATCGCGGCGAACATGTCGAGGATCTCCGGACCGCGGGCCTCGCCGACGATGACCCGGTCGGGCGACAGCCGAAGGGCGAGGCGGGTCAGGTCCCGCATGGTCACCTCGCCGTGGCCTTCGATGTTGGACTCGCGGCACTCCAGCTCGACCAGATCGGGATGCCTCTCCGAGTGACGGGAGAGCTGTAGCTCGAGAGCGTCCTCCACGGTGACCAGGCGTTCGGTCCTGGGAACCTCGTTGAGCAGAGCTCGCAGGAGGGTGGTCTTGCCGGCGTCGGTGCCCCCGACGATCAGCATGTTGCGCCGTGAGCGCACAGCGGCGGTCAGCAGGGACGCCAGGAGGTCGCTGAGCGATCCGAGGGATCGGAGCTGCTCGATGGTCGCCTCGGAGTGACGGTGGCGCCTCAGGGCGAAGATGGTCCGGCCAGAGACCTCGCGGACTGCCGTCATGCGGGATCCGTCGGACAGGCGAAAGGACACCCACGGGCGTCCGGCGTCGAAGCGCCTCTCGGTGCGACCCTGGGTCGCTGCGGCCTGGCGCAGAAGCTCGGTCAGTGCTTCGTCGTCCTCGGTGATCGGGGTGACCTGTTCGCGCCGTCCATCGGCGTGGCGGCGAAGGATCGTGTCCCAGCCGTTGCAGAACACGTTCTCCACGGTGTCGTCGTCGGCGACGAGGCGTTCTAGCTCGGCCAGGCCGAAGATCTGGGCGCGCACCCGAATCCCCAGCTCGTCCTCTTCGGCCGGGGTGAGCGGGGGCAGCGTTCCATCGAGCCGTTGGTGTGCCTCGCGATCCAGACCCTCGTTGATGAGGACCGCGGCCCGCGCCTCTCGGACGACCGGGTCGGTGCGGATCTGAGGGTTCTCCTCTTCTTCGACGGCCAGCCGTTCGCTCACCCACTCGGCGACACGCCGAACCGTTGCGCCGTCTACCTCGACCGCGGTCATCGCCGGACCTCGGCTTCATGGGCCGTCGGTGCCGGCCTGGCCAGGGCAGTGCTGGCCTCCCGTTCGTTGCCGGTGCTGGGTGTGCCGGTAGGGGTGGCGAGCCGACCGGCCAGCTCGGTGAGCGCCCTCCAGAGCAGGGACCGGCGGAGTCGACGGTTAGACCCCGGCCCCCCGCTGAGCAGAGCTGCCGCCCTCGGCTCGAAGGGAACGACACCGACGAGAGGTGCCTCAACCGCGGCGGCGATCTCGTCGGGCGCATACGGGCCCTCGCCCACGACGACGAGGGACACCTCGCATCCACCGGCCCGCAGGTCGGACACCCGGGGCACGAGCAGGGCGGCGTTCTCGAAGGTCGGCCGCGTCACCATCAGGATCACCTCCGCGGCCCGAGCCAGCGGCAGGACAGGCGAACAGGGCGTCAGGCGCCCCACGTCGACGAGCACATCGAACTCCCGTGAGACCAAGCCGGCACCGAGGCGTTCGGCGCCAGCCGAGAGAGCCGAGTTGCACTTCTCGGCCGAAGGCGGAGCGACCACGACCGGCACCGCCCCCCACAGCCTCCGCGCCGACTCCATGAACCGATCCGAGGTGAAGCCACGCCGGACGTCGACCACGGCATCGGCCAGGGTGCGATCCGCGCTCAGCTCCCGGCTGAAGCGAGCCGCCAGCACACCCCCGTCGGGATCAGCCTCAACGACCACCACCTCCGACGGCCACGCGGCCGCCAGGCCCAGAAGCGTCGTGGTCGCGCCCGGAGAGGCATGGGCGGAACCAACCACGATCATGGTCATCCCTCTCGTCCCCCACCCGGGGGCAGGAGGAGCAGACGCAGGCTCTGGGCCGCTGCCACATCGGCGACCCGTTGCGCGATGTCGTCGGGTACGGCCAACGACACGAACAGAGCGTCGGGCTGGGCGCTGGGACTCACTCGGTAGACCTCGGCAGTCCCCAACGGCTCATCGTCGCCGTCACGGCCCTCCTGACCTCCCTCGGCTGGCGCGGCCTCCAGAAGGCGAACTCGATCACCGATCCGCAGGTCGGGTATCGGAAGGCCACCCGGGGCCAGTTGGACGCCGATGACGACCGTGCCCGTCTCCAGGGCCGAATCGGCGCCGAACTGCTCCGGGCTCAAGACCGACCCCGCCGGGACCCGGGCCGTGGCCACCTGCCCGAGCAGCTCACGACGGTCGGCAGCGAGGATGACGGTGGCGTCGCCATCGACGGCCAGGTCGACCAGGCGGAGATCGCCGCTCTCGACCCGCTGCCCGGGGTTGATGTCCCGGGCGGCGACCAGGACCGCCGTGCGATCACCGGCCGACTGGACGAGACGGCCGAAGAACAGGGCTCCGACCAGCATCACCACGGCTCCGAGCGCGATCCACGGCACCCGGCGCACGCGGGCGCCGCTCACCCGCACCACCCCTGGTGCGGCGCCCCCCGAGGTAGGGGCGACGTTGGCTCGAAAGACGCTCATGCGTCACCACCGCTCTCACCGAGCGCTTGGTGCTCAGCGACGGCCGTCGGGATCGTCACGGTTCGCGACACCACCCCGAGATCACCTGAAGCGCCGACGTTCGAGGACCAGGAGATGGCCCAGACCACAGTCGCCTCGACCCGGTACTTGTCGTCAGGCTGCCCCGCCGAGGACCGGGTGAAGGTGTAGCTGCAACTCGTCTGCTGGGCCGACGGCGGCCGGCTCAGGTCATACCGGCGGCCCGGGCCCTCGCAGACCTTCCGCTCACCGGGAGACCCGAAGGTCCACTCCTGACGAACCGGCTCTGCCGTCACCATCGCCGTCACCCCGCCTGCCGTGGCCGTGCGGGTGTGCACCTCCCAACCCTCCATCCACAGCCACGTAGCCAGGTGCGCCGTCTGCTCATCAGAAGGGCTCATCCGAGCCTCGGGCAACGGAAGCGGGAGCCGGGCCCGGGCCATCAGGGCCAGATCACGGGGATCGACCACCGGAGGCTGACCCGTCGGCAACGTCAGCCCCACGATCTCGTTCGAGTAGACGCCGTTGGCATCGACGCAGTTGCGGATGATGGTCACCTCCGCCCCGATGAGATGCGGCGGAGGGTTCCGCATGTAGTTCCAGTCGATGGGACCGGCGGCCGCCTCGGTCTCGGGGTCCATCCCCCACCAGGTGCACTGCACGTTGCCGCCCCCTGGTCGGGCGTGCTCCCTGGAACCGAGATCGCTGCCGTCTTCGGCCCACACCTCCGACGACCCGTCACCGAGCAGCGTCCCTCCGACTTCCTGATCTGCCCCATCGACGCCGCTAGGCCCGGTCTCCTGGGCGGCCCCCACCGAAGCTCCAGCGAGCATCACGAAGGTCATGGTCAAGACGCAGACCGCCCCTTGCCGCGTCAGCACGACGCCTCGCCCGGCTCGCGTGAATCGAACAGCTGCTCCGCAAGGCGCCAGACCCCATCCTGGAGGCGCAAGGCCGCCCGCCCAGTCACCTTGCCCACGCCACTGGCGATGACCTCGCCGGTGCTCACGACAACGCGCTCACCATCGTCGATGGCACAGAAGGTCAATCGAGCTACGTCACCCTCGATCTCGACCATCTCCACCACCACCTCGTACCGGGAGTTGGGTGGGTAGCGGATGATGCGTCCGTCGCCCTGCAGGCCGAGCAGGACCCGACGTCGTTGCTCCAACATCGGGTCGACGTGAGTCGCGGCGAGACGGGGATCGTTCGGATCAGGGATGGCTGCCGCAGCGACGAAGGCGTCGCGAGCTGCGATGTACGCTGCCTCGATGTCGTCCTTGATCGGGGACGTGGTCGATGGGGGCATCGTCGATGAGGGTGCCGAGGTGGTGGGGGACGGCCGGCTGGTCGTCTCAGACGTCACCGTGGTCGTCCTGGTCTCCGCCGAGCCGTCTCCACCGCACGCGACCAGGAACGCCAAGACAGCGAGGGCTACCCCGAGCTGTCGAGGCCACGGCCTTCTCACCTTCCGTAGCCGGCGTGCCCCTGAGTGTGGAGAGTGGGTTCGGGGCGGGCAACACCAGTTCCGGGCGAACTGATGGCGGAACATCTGCGCTCCGTGAGGGTCAAGCGCAACCGGACGGAGCCCTACCCCTCTGATGTGTGACGTATGCCTCAGTCGCCGAAAGTTGTCGCCCATGCGGAACAGAGGCACAAAGGCACGGCTCACACCCGCCCTATGCGCGGCCATCACAAGGAAGCGCAATCCGCACCCCGAGTCGAAGCCGTCCTCGCAGCCGCCGCCCCTTGAGCACCTGAGCCTGTGACCGGGTTCCCCGCGGGAGTCAACCCGTGCGAGCACCACCCACGCGCACAGGTCGAGCAGAGAAGGTGGCCGAAGGTGAACCTTCGACCTTGGGCACGGGTGCTCGTCGATAGTGGCCAGGGTCGCGCCGACCCTCCAGGTACTCGATGACCTCTGCTCGCGGCCATAGGAGGCATCGCTGGCCGTAGACCACCGGGGCCGGGAAGCCATCCTCACGAACGAGACGCCAGGCGGTCGACCGCCCGATCCGGCAGTGGAAGGCGATGTCCCGAATGCTCCAATAGTGGGCCTCCTCGCCAGGGCCCGGGATGGACGGCGCGCCTACGCTCACGTCAGGCGAGATGCGCGTCCCCCACCGACGAGAACGCAACCGGAAGCCGTTCAGAGCGGCGGTTGCGCCGGGCCGGATTCCCCCAGATTTCCCCCGAGGCGACTGCGGATCGTCCGTTTCCCCTCGATTTTCCCCCGGACGATGACAACATCTGGGCACACCTGGACACCACCGAAGGAGGAAGGCCACGAGGCGAAGCGCAGGTCAGCGCAGGTGTTCTAGGCGGAATCCCCTGGTGAAGGACGATTCGTGTCTGGCGCGCTCGGAGGGACTCGAACC
>CAYQGF010000001.1:0-59341 GCA_964416885.1 uncultured Iamiaceae bacterium | reverse complement strand
CACCGAGACGATCTTCTCGATCGCCGGGATGGGCCGGCTGTTCGTCCAGGCCCTCATCAACGGTGACGTCGCCGTGCTCGAGGCGTGGATGATCGTGGTCGCCGTGTTCGTGATCGCCTTCAACCTGCTCGCCGACGTGCTGTACAGCGTCCTCGACCCCCGGATCCGGCTCTCGTGACGACCACCAGCCGCTCCGACGGCAGCCGGCCCTCGTCGGGCACCGCAGCGGGCGACCCCGAGGCCGCCTACGCCGAGATCGTGGCCGACGAGACGGCGGCGGAGGAGGTCGGCTCCGAGGTCGGCGCCGTTCCGCCCCGGAGCCAGTGGCAGCTGTTCCGACGGCGGTTCGTCCGCCACAAGCTGGCGATGATCGGGCTCGTCGTGCTCGCCATCTTGTGCCTGGCGGTGTTCTTCGCCAGCGTCTGGGTGCCGAAGGACCCCACCACCCTGAGCCCCCGTACCGGTGTCCAGCCTCCGAGCACCGAGCACTGGTTCGGTACTGACAGCCTCGGGCGCGACTACTTCGCCCGGGTGATCTACGCCGGTCAGATCTCGCTCAAGATCGGCCTCGCCGTCGCCGTGCTCTCGACCTTCGTGGGCACCGTGACCGGGGCGCTCGCCGGGTTCTACGGGCGCTGGGTCGACCAGGTGCTGATGCGTGTCACCGACCTGTTCCTGATCGTCCCGGCCATCGCGGTGCTGGCGGTGGCGGTGAAGTTCACGCAGTCGAACGAGAACCCGATCGGCCGCTGGATCCAGGACGGTCCCGGCGGCAACCCCCGCTTCGGCACCGACACGATCATCATCTTGGTGCTGGCCTTCCTGGGGTGGATGTCGATCGCGCGGGTGGTGCGGGGCCAGATCCTGTCGGTGAAGGAGAAGGAGTTCATCGAGGCGGCGCGGGCCATCGGGGCCTCCAACGGGCGGATCATCGTCCGCCACCTGTTGCCGAACTGCATCGGCCCGATCGTCGTCAACGCCACCCTGGCCATCGCGGTGGCGATCGTGGCCGAGTCGACCCTGAGCTTCCTCGGCTTCGGCGTCCGACCCCCCGAGACGTCGTGGGGCAACATGCTCCAGGAGGCGAGGGCCAACATCTCGTTCAACGAGCACCTGCTCTACTTCCCGGGGCTGTTCATCCTCCTGACCGTGCTGTGCGTCAACTTCGTGGGCGACGGCCTGCGTGACGCCTTCGACCCCCAGTCCCGCCGATGACCCCTGACCTCGACCCGATCCCCCCCGTCGGTGCCGACGCGGCCGGCCTCCTGGGCGCCGACGTGGACCTGGACCTGTCGGGTTCGGTCGTCGGCGGGCCCAACGACGACCTGGCCGACGGCGACGTGGTCCTCCAGGTTCGTGGCCTGCGGGTGCAGTTCCCCACCGACGACGGCCTGGTCACCGCGGTCGACGGGGTCGACTTCGACCTGAGCGCCAACGAGACCCTCGGCATCGTGGGCGAGTCCGGCTCGGGCAAGAGCGTGACGTCGATGGCGATCCTCGGCCTGCTGCCCAAGACGGCCATCGTCACCGGGAGCATCCGGTTCCGGGGCTGGGAGCTGGTGGGCCTGAAGCAGAAGCAGCTCCAGGGGCTGCGGGGCCAGAGCATCGCCATGATCTTCCAGGACGCCCTGGCCTCGCTGAACCCGGTGTTCAAGGTCGGGGCCCAGATCGCCGAGGCGGTCCAGATCCACGAGCCCGGCATCGACAAGGCCGCGGCGCGGGCCCGGGCGGTCGAGATGCTCGACGTCGTCGGCATCCCCGACCCGTTCCGACGGGCCGATCAGTACCCGCACGAGTACTCCGGCGGCATGCGGCAGCGGGCGATGATCGCCATGGCGATCGCCAACGAGCCCGACATCCTGATCGCCGACGAGCCCACCACCGCCCTCGACGTCACCATCCAGGCCCAGGTCTTGGAGGTGATGGAACGGATCCGTGACCGCACCCGGAGCTCGATCATGCTGATCACCCACGACCTCGGTGTGGTCGCCGGCGTGGCCGACCGGGTGATGGTCATGTACGCCGGACGGGTCTGCGAGACCGCGGCCGTCGAGCAGGTCTTCTACACGCCGGCCCACCCCTACACCCAGGGCCTGCTGGGGTCGCTGCCCCGGCTCGATGCCCGGTCGAACGAGCGGCTGGCCCGCATCATCGGTCAGCCGCCGTCGCTGCTGGCGTTGCCCCCCGGGTGCGCCTTCCACCCGCGGTGCCCGCACGCCCTGGTGCCGGGGGTGTGCAGCGAGGTCCGGCCCGAGATGGAGGACCTCCCCGCGGCCGGGCACCAGGCCGCGTGCCATCGGGCCACCGAGATCGAGTGGACGCCCCTGGAGGCGACCCAGTGAGCGGCGTCGACATGACGAAGGGTGTCGACCGGGGCTTCGACGGTCCGCCGTTGCTCGAGGTCACCGACCTGGGGAAGCACTTCCCGGTCCGCGCCGGCTTCTTCGGTCGCCAGGTCGGGGCGGTGCAGGCGGTGTCGGGGGTGAGCTTCCAGCTCCGTCGGGGCCAGACGCTGGGCCTGGTGGGGGAGTCGGGGTGCGGGAAGTCCACCACCGGGCGGCTGGTGATGCGGCTGCTCGAGGCCACGTCGGGCTCGGTGGTGTTCGACGGGGTCGACGTGCAGACCGCGGGGCCCAAGGAGATGCGGTCGCTCCGCCGTCGGATGCAGATCGTGTTCCAGGATCCCTACGCGTCGCTCAACCCTCGCCAGACGGTGCAGTCGATCGTGAGCGAACCGCTCAAGGTGCACGGGCGCTGGAACGGCGGTGGCGAGGCCAAGGTGCGCGACCTCATGGAGCTGGTCGGGCTCCGGCCCGAGCACGCCAACCGGTACCCCCACGAGTTCTCCGGCGGGCAGCGCCAGCGCATCGGCATCGCTCGGGCGCTGGCCCTCGACCCGGACCTCCTCGTGCTCGACGAACCGGTCTCCGCGCTCGACGTCTCGATCCAGGCCGGGGTCGTCAACCTGCTGGAGGACATCCAGGACGAGATGGGCCTGGCCTACCTGTTCATCGCCCACGACCTGTCGGTGGTGCGGCACACCTCGGACCAGGTGGGGGTGATGTACCTGGGCAAGATCGTCGAGATGGGCTCCGCCGACGACCTGTACGACCGGCCGGTGCACCCCTACACGCAGGCGCTGCTGTCGGCCGTGCCGTTGCCCGACCCCCGCAAGCAGCGGGCCCGGCAGCGCATCGTGCTCCAGGGCGACCCGCCCAACCCGGCCAACCCGCCGTCGGGCTGCCGCTTCCGGACCCGGTGCTGGCGCAAGGCGGAGCTCGAGGAGGCGGGCGAGGACACGTCGGCCTGCTCCGAGCTCGACCCCGTCCTCGGGCCCGGCGCTGGGGACGACCCCGGCCACGGAGTGGCCTGCCACTTCCCCAAGGTCCGCGTGATGCTCTGAGCCGGGCCTGGCGTCTGGCTCCCGGCGCGGCGCCGGCGCCGGCGCGATCTGTCCGGGACCAGGCCACGTCGCTAGAGTGACGGCGTGCTCTGGTTGGTGACGCCTCTCCACCTCGTCGCGTCGGGGATCCTCATCGTCTTGGTCCTGCTGCACAGCGGGAAGGGCGGAGGTCTCTCGGACATGTTCGGCGGCGGCATCGGTGCCTCCGCCGCGGGGTCGACGGTGATGGAGAAGAACCTCAACCGGCTCACGGTCGTGGTCTCCCTGATCTGGAGCTTCACCACCATCGCACTCGGGATGCTCCTCACCAACAGCTGAGCGGTCCCACCGGGGATCGACTTGGGGCCCCGACGGGGCTCCGTGGTACGTTGAGCGGCCCACCACGTCGGAGTGGCGGAATTGGCAGACGCGCTAGCTTGAGGGGCTAGTGCCCGTTAGGGCGTGGGGGTTCAAGTCCCCCCTCCGACACCAACGGTGACCCCACGAGGCTCGGACTCCACCGAGACCGAGCCGGAGGGGTCGTACCGCAGGCGGACACCGAGTTGCTCGTAGAGCTCGGCCTTGTCCGCGGGCTCCGCCTCGGCGAGCACGCTGACGATGTCCTTGAGCGCGGTGACCAGTGCCTTCACCTCGTCGGCGGTCAGCTCCCCGCCGGGCACGTGCCGCCCGAGCTGACGCTCGAGGTCCTTCCGCTCGCGCTGGACCTCGGCGATCCACCCAGCAGCGAGGCTGATCGTGTCCTCGTCGTCGAGGAGGACCTTGTAGTTGCGGATCCGTCGGTCGCAGTCGGCGATCTTGGTCCGGAGGTCGGCGTCCCGCTTCTCGGCTTCGGGATCGGGCTCGGACACGCCGGCGAGCGCCGCACAGGTGCCGTCGAGGTGTTCGTCGTCGAACAGCGAGCCGAGCCACTCGTCGAGCCCGGGCGTGATCGCCGCTTCCCGGACGTAGACGTTCTTGGGGTGCCGTTCGTCCCCGCCGGGGTACTCGTCGACGAACTTGCACCGGTAGTAGGCCTGCCCGTGGGTCCACTGACCCTGCATCCGCCGCCCGCAGAGGTCGCAGTGCAGAAGGCCCGAGAGCACGTAGCGCCGGCCCTTGATCGGCGTCCTGGTCGTCGGGCCCCGCCTGGTGCCGAACATCGCCTGGACGGCGTCGAACAGCTCCCGGCTGACGAGGGCCTCGTGGGTCGGCTCGGCCGACCAGATCCAGTCGTCCTTGTCGTTCCACCGCTGCTTGGTGACGTGGCCGAGGGCGACGTCCTCGACGTCGACGAGCACCTCGTCCTTGCGTTGCTTGTTCCAGACCTCGAAGCCCGTGTAGCGGGGGTTGCCGAGGATCGCCCGCACGGCCGACTTCGCCCATCGCCCGTGCCCGTCGGCCCGGTGCCGGTTGCGGGCCGGGTCGTGGGCGGCAGGCGAGGGGATGGCGTCCTGGTTCAGACCGGATGCGATCCGGTGCAGCCCGTGCCCGGCGGCGTACTCCTCGAAGATCCGCTGCACCACCGGCGCCGCGACCGGGTCCGGCGCCAGCCGCCGCAGCCGCTGCCCGGTGGCCGCCTTGCCCGGGTTGGGATGCGGCCCGGCGTCGGCGAGCTGGTAGCCGTACGGCGGCCGCCCGCCGAGGAACCGACCTTCGATGGCCGCCTGGCTGGCCATGGCGGTGCGGACCCGGGTCTTGATCCGCATGCGCTCGCCCTTGCTCATCCCGCCGTAGAGCGACATGACCAGATCGTGCGCCTCCGAGCCCGGGTCGACGGCGCCGCCGACCTCCGGGACCCACAGTCCGATGCCGTAGTGCGTGAAGACGGGGAACGTGAGCCCGAACTGGTTGCCGTAGAACGCCCGCTGCGGCTCACCGATCACCACGGCGTCGAACCCTCGGCCGGGGTTACGGAACGCGTCGAGCAGTCGGGCCGCCTCGGGTCGGCGCTTCCACGGCAGCGAGCGTGACTGCCCGATGTCGAAGTACTCGGCGACGACCTCGCCGTCGGGTTCGATGATCTGCCGGGCTCGGGCGAGCTGCCAGTTGCGGGAGGACTTCGGGTCCTGCTGGTCCTCGGTGCTGACCCGGCCGTAGAACGCGAACCGCTTCATCACGTCACGCTACGTCGCGCCGTCTCTCAGGTTCCGTGGCCTCGGCGCCCTGCCGCTCGTGAGCGCGGCGAAGGATCCGCAAGAGGACCTGCGCGGCGCCGGGAGACAGGTCCGGCGCCAGGCGGTCGGGCGCGACCCGGACGGCGGGGGCGGTCCGGTCGCTGGGCATGACGGCACACTGCCGACGCCCGGTCCCGGATCACCTCCCCGCTCTGCACCCGGTCCGATCGGACGTGGGCTCCACGCTCCCGACGGGCCTCGCCCGGTCCCGGAGTTGGTCCCGATCTTCGTCCCGGGCCTACTCCCGACGACCGGAGAGCCGCCCAAGGTCCCTCGTCGACCGGCGGTGAGATCAGTCGGGTGCCGTCCAGATCTGGGGTGGGCGGCCTTCGTGGAGGCTGAACCCGGCCACGCCGTTGCCCCGGTCGACCAGCTCGACGCCGACGTAGGCGCCGTCGCCGTCGCCGGGGTCGAGCGCCACGACCTCGACGCGGGTGGCTTCGCCGGAGCCCGAGCGGCCGTTCAGGGCGAGCGAGGCCACGTCCTGCGTGGCGGTGAGGGTGGCTCGGGTGAAGCCGTCGGCGTCGTGCAGGCTGATCTGCCCGTCTCCTTCGGCTGAGGTGGTCAGGATGATGCGAACGACGTCATCATCGTCGACGATCACGATCCGACGGACGGCGATCTCGTCGTCGACCTCCCGGTTCGCCCCGGTTCCGCCCGTGACGGGGCCCCGGCCGGACTCGGCGGGTGAGGGAGCGGGGCGTTCAGGCATCGGATCCGCTCCTGCCCGGTGCCGGTCCGCTTGAGACCGGCATCCCCACCACGCCGACCCGGGCACCTTGCCTGGCAAGCTCGACCTCCGGCATCAACCCGCCGGGCCAGGGCGGCTCGGGCACAGCCCGTGAGGGTGGACGCGTACTCTCGACCATGTCGGGACCTCCTCGGGGGTTCCGGCCACGGCCCCGGGCAGGTTCCAGCTGCGCCGGGGCCACTCATCTCGTTGTCGTGACGCCGGAAGGCACCACGTGCCTCCTGCGTACTACTGGCCATTCTCAGGTTCAACGCTGGCCCCTCGCGCGGCTGCGACGCGAGACCCCGTGCCTCGCCGGACGAGATCGCCACCGGGCCACGCACCGGGACCAACCCCATCAACCACACACAGATAATCACCAAAGGTGTGCACCCTCCCCCGGGCCTGTTCCCGGGACCTACGCCGGGACGCGGATCCGGTCCGATCACCCCATGCCCACCAACATCCGGCCCCTGAGGGACCCCGCCCGGACCCGTGTCGGCGGTGCCGCCTGCACCACGGAAAGAGCGCGATGCCGCCAAGGACTCGCCGGTCGGCGACGGCTACGTCTCGCTCGGGGCCCATCCGTTCGACCAGATCCAGCCCCTCCTCCAAATCTGGTGTCGGCGATGGGGGTAGCCACCGTCGGGACGCGGAAGCGAGACTTGCGCGACTCCTCGTTCGAGAGGACCCACGGCGGTCCGTATCCCACCGATGGATCAAGAGCGCTCTATGCAGGAGCCGAGCCTGCCCTCACTGTCGCCCGACGGCGTCGGGGTGCACCTCGAACCCGAAGGTTGTTCCCGTCTCACCTAGGACGTGGTTCCTACCGCACACGGCGATGGCGATCCAGACGCGCTCAAGCGCGGCGGCGATCCGATCGCGTAGGGCTCTCGTAGCCTGCTCCCAGGCTTCGTTGTTGCGGACATCCCTCATCGCCTGCTGGTAGAGCGCTGCGACCCCAGGATCGGTGGACGCAGCGTTCTCGATGTCTTGCCAGACCTCATCGGGGCTGAGCGGCTGAAGGGAATCGCCGAGGTGGTCGAGGTAGTAGAAGCGTCCCTGTCGACCGTACATGTCGAGCGCCCGGACGAAGGGAGAGACCACAGGGTCGTCCTCGATCTCAGCAAGGAGTCCGCGGACGTACTCGCTCCTGTCGGAGGTGCGGGCTTGCAGCTCGTCCATGACGGCCTGGTGCATCTTGTTGAGGCGGTGACCCTGGTCCTGCATCTGGGCCTTGGTCGGCCAGCGGTGATCGTGGTCGAGGGCGATCAACCCGAGGGTCAGTTTGTAGAGCTTCTCAAGCCCGATCGACAGCATGGTCAGGATCGGGTCGCGTGTGGTGTCGACGAATGCTCCGGTGCGCATGACGCGGAGGCCGTAGGCGAGCAGGTTCCGGGAGGAAGTGATCTCCTGAAGAAGCGCGAACCCTTGTTGTTGGTCCAGGTGCTCGAGCGCCACCTTGCCAGGGTAGGACGCGAGTCGACAGGGACCGTCGGTTGCCCCCCCGGCTTTGAGGTGCAGCCACCACTTCCGCCCTCCGGGAGGTTCCTCGCAGGGCCTCGCCATCGACTGCGGCGGCAGTCGCCACGGTCGGCCGCCGGCTGAGCACGAACACCACCCCGCTTCGCCCTCCATCCCGTAGTCAATGCCCACAGGGGAAGCTCCACATCCACGTCGATGGGTACCATGGTCCCTACGAGGAGGACCTCATGGCGTTGCGTCGGGAAGACCTGAGTCCAGAGGAGCGGGCCCGCCAGGAGGCCCTTGACCTCTCCTGGACCGAGGCGCAGCGGAGCCTCGCCGATCCTGAGTTCCGGGCCTACCTCGTCGAGTCCATGCGACGGATCGATGCCAAGGACCCCGCCGCTCCGATCCTCACCCGCGAGGAGTTCCTGGCCCAGACCGAGCCGTCCGATCGATAGTGCCCCTGCGGGATCTCGACGAGTTCCATCGGTGGGTCGAGCGGGAGGCCCCGTCGATGGCCGCGCAACGGGTGGCCCGTCACTTCCTGGCGGAGGTCGGCGACGAGTCGTGGCGCTCCCCGAGCATCCCGCTCGCAGAGTTGTCGGCCCAGCCGGAGTACGAGGTCCGACAGGCCGCTCTCCGGGTTGAAGGCGAGGACCGTCCCGTGCAGATCTGGTACCGGCATACCTATGCCACCGATGTCGTCGACGTGATAGCCGTGACCAACCTCTGATGACTCGTCAGCGCGCAGGGACGTCGTAAGTCCCTCGCCCGAGGGGGTGTGGGGTCAGGGTCGTCATCGTCCCTCCGAACACCAAACATGTGTTCGTAGTTGGCCGGTCATCGCTTCGGACAGGGGCCCGCGGCGGTACCGTGAGCGCATCGGCGGCCAATGCGTCACCCAGGAGACCGTCTTCCCAGTTGGAGCCGGCGAAGGGCTCGAGGGCTAACCATCGTGAACGGCCCGTCAGCGCTCCGGTGGGTGGAGGGCGACGAACCGATGTTCGTCGTAGGTTGGCACAACGTACGCTGCGGGTCGAGTGAATACGTCTCGACTTCCGACCCCGAGGGACGGCGAGCCCAAGACTGGGCTTGCGTTTCGACCAGGCCGGTGGAGATCAGCTCTACGGGCGCGACCTCGAGTTGGGCCTGCTGTTGGAGTCGAGCGCACCTCTCACGGTCATCCTGGGTGACTCCGGGATGGGGAAGTCCCGTCTCCTCGCTGTTGCTCAATCGGCCGGCGAGGAGTTGGGGCCAGCGCCGGTGTGGGTACCTGCGCAGCAGTCCACCGCGACCGGATGTGGGCCGCTCTCCCCAGGCTGCTCCTGAAGGTCCTGCTGGGACGCGGCCAGGAGGTGGCACACGCCGGCCTGTCCACCAGGACGTGCGGTGTGCAGGGAGTCGCTCACCTGGTCGGGTCGATCGGAGCAGCGACTCGGGCGCAGGCAAGAGCGGCGCGCCGGGGCGAGGCCTGGGTGCCCCTCGCGGAAGCAGATGCGATCCTCGACGATCTTGCGGCCCGGTTCGCTCACAACCAGACCCTGGGCCGGGCTGTCGAGCTGGCCAAGGAAAGCATCCGTCGCTCGCGTGAGCAGCAAAGCGGCCCCGAGGAACAAACTTGATCCACGCCAACCCTGAACGTTGCGGGTCGTCGATGGCGGGGACTGACCGATGCGCCGAAGTTCACTAGCGGAGCCAGCGAGACCCTCTCTGATCGTCGAAGTGACGTCGCAGGGTGCGTCGTCCCCGACGTACGAGCGCCCAGATCGGGTGCAATCGCTCGTAGGTGACGCGAAGGGCGAGCGGGTCGCTCAGGTTGTGGCGGATCGTTTCTGGTTCGACCGCCGAGTCGGCGGCCGGGGTGATGATTGTCATCAGACCGGCGGCACGGAGGGCGAGGGCGGCGGCGCCGGGCGAGATGCCGTCGACGAACCCGTGGGCGAGGAGGTTCCGAAGATTGTGGCCCCGCGGGAGGAGCAGCGTCCCAATGAATCGTTCCCAGTCCTTGTCGAAGCCCTCGTCGATGATGCGGGGCAAGAGAAAGCCGAGCCCGGGGAACTGGCCGGGCTTCTTGCCCTGCTCGATGCGGTACACCGGGGCGTTCAAGAACAGGAGAAGCTGGCGGGCGCCCTCCTCGACTCGGGGAACTGAGATGTGCAACGACGCGTTGTACTCCTCCTGCCAGAACAGCCGGAGTGCAGTGGCGAAGCCGTGTGCGAGACCTTCGTGGCAGCTGTAGGTGTCCATGAGGAAGGCGACGATCTCGTCTTGCGAAGGGGTGCCGTACACAGCGGGCATCCGGTGGAGTCCGTGGGCGTACCAGCGCCCGTAGATGTCGGCGCTCACCCTTTCGATCCCTGCGACCTCGTCGTCGAGCTGTTCGTCGTCGGAATCGACGGATTGCTCCGGCATCCCGTGGGCGCCGAACCTCATCGTCGAGAAGAGATGGCGAAGGGAACCGACCATGGCCTTCTTCGCCTGCTCGACGTTGCGCTCGTAAGACCCGGACGGGCACGGCGTGTGGAGGAACTGGTGCAACGCACCACGCCAGCTGTTGGCCTCGTCGAAGGTGCGCAGCACGCCCAGGACGATGTGGGCGGGAGTCTCGACGGTGTGCCGAGAGTGTTGGAGGCCGAGCTCGTCGGGGGACATCGCCTGCATTGCGCCGATGGCCTGATCCTCGAGGTCCTTCACGCCAAGGTTCCGGGCTGTCTGCGCAGCGTTTCGCAGGTGGAGCATCTTGGCGGCGCCGGTGCTCCTGTTGGCTTGACCGAGGTGAGCTCGAACCTCGGCGCGGTCCGCTGCGTCGCGAGCGGCGTCGTCGGTGGCGACCTTGCGCATTAGCTGGGCGGCCTCGGCTTGGAGGTCGGCGGTGGGGAACTTGGCGTAGGCGTCGCCCAGGAGCCTGGCCACAGTCGCATCGTCGACTGGCGGTGGTCCCTTCCTGGGCTTCGTGGCGACGAGCTCCAGGAGAGGGAACACGACGCCGGGGTAGCCGTCCTCATCGAGCTGGGCGCGGGCGTAGGCGCCGGCTGCGACGTAGACTTCATGCTCCAGGTTCGTGTTGTTCATCGAGCGGGCGATCGTCCACGCGCGGGCGATGCCTTCAGCCACGTAGAGCGGATCCAGAGAGGTGCTCGGCCACAGCAGGTATGCGACGACAGCCGACCTTCCGTGGGTGCCTATGTCGCCATGTCTCGCTGAGAAACAGAGGTCGTGGTAGCGGGAGTCGAGGAGGGGAGAGGCGGGCGTCGTGGACAGGTCCTCCCAGAGCCTCCTCACATCGTCGGTGGTCTCCTTGATCGGGGTGATCAAGGACCAGCCGGCGTCCGGATCTTGCAGGGGGACGAGCTCGGCTCCGGCACCCGTGCCGTTCCGGTGGCTGTCCTCGAGGCGGTATAGGCAGATGGCGGCGACCTCGCGGTGCAGCCCATCCTCGGTCAGTGCTGCCTTCACCTCAGGGGTCTCTGCGATGTTGCCAAGATTGAAGAGCTCCTCGACAGACAGAGACGCAGCGGCGAGCAATGGCCCGACCAACCCCGCGTGAGAGGGGTCGTACACATACGGCGCTGGGGGAGTCGGCGCTGCTGGTTCGTCGTACGCGTCATCCCGATTCGCCGCCGGGTCGTCCGGCTCGACCTCCTCGTCTGGCACGGCTTCGTCGCTCACGGTGCTTCCTCCAGCCCAGAGACGCTACCGACGACGCGACGCAGCAGACCCCTGCCTTGGGCGCAGAGACTCGCCTCGTTCGTTGACGGTGCCGACTGCAGGCGAGTCCGTCGAGCGCTGCGTTCCCGTAGAGGGAGGACGAAGGAGTCGCCTCGTGAAGAACGTGCGTTCGCAAGGCGAACCCTCGTGGGTATGGTGGGGAGAGGCGATGGAGGAGCTGGATGGCAAAGACTGCAGTGGGTGGCACGTGGGACGACGGCGGGGAACTGGCACGTCGGGTGCGCGAAATGCTCGAGCCCATTGCCGAACAACAGCGCCGAGCGCTTGAACCGCTGCTGGAGCAGGTCCGGCAGGCGAATGAAGACGCAACGGCACCAGTTCGTGATGCGATCCGCAAGATCACTGAAACGCAACGGGAGCAGATGCGAGCCGCGATTCAGCCGGCTGTCAACGCAGCCGCCCAGGCCGCTGGAGTCAACAGCGGTGTCGCGAAGATTGTGACGCCGTTCCAGGAGTCGCTTCGCGGCGCCATTCCACGCATCGAACCCTTCCTCCCAACGATCCGTCCGGATGTCCTTCGGCGGCTGTCCGCCGTTGACTGGGGTCGCATCGAAGACCGGATCGAGAGCGATCCCGAGTCGGGTGGCCTAGCTCGTCCAAGTGTTGACTGGTCGGCCTTAGGCACCGTGGACGGGTTGTTTGCCCTCGCCGGACTGGTGCTGGCGGTGCGGGCACAGGTCGCCGGCTG
The DNA here is from genome assembly GCA_964416885.1 of uncultured Iamiaceae bacterium. Classification (GTDB taxonomy): domain Bacteria; phylum Actinomycetota; class Acidimicrobiia; order Acidimicrobiales; family Iamiaceae; genus Iamia. Next base: position 47,171 of record CAYQGF010000001.1, on the reverse strand, counting down.
GGGCGATCAGGCCCTCGCAGACGACCTCTACGACTTGGCCTGCCTGCTCCTTGCCATTGCCAACGCCCTTTGGGTAGCGCGCCCGAAGGGCGAGTAGAGACTAAGCCGACGGCCCTCCTGTCACGATGCTCTGGCTTGGTACCTTCCGGTCCCGAGGGAGCGTGGGGTCAGAGTGCGCATCGCCCCTCCGACACCACATCTCTGGGTCGTGGTGGGTCAGAACCCACGGAACCCGTGTTGGAGCGGTGCCCCCGATTGGGGACCCACCGGCACGTTCCCCGGGCGGAGATGTCTGCCCTCGACCCGATGCGGCCCGAGCGGCTGGCGGAGCTCCTCGTGAGCGTCGCCCCCAGCTCGCCACGCCTGGCCCCGGGCGCGCCGGCGCTGGCCCCGATGGGCGTCCTGGTTCGGGGCGGGTGCTTCCAGCTCGGCCGCCTCCGGCACCTGGTCGTGCCGGTCGATCCATCGGGAGGTCGTCTCCCGACGACTGCCTCTCGCCTCGAGGGACGGCTGGATCCGGCGGTGGTCGCCATGGCGACGTCTGCAACCTAGATCCAGCCCGTTTTCAGATACACTGCGTATCCATGCCGGACGGACCTCGACAGCCGCCTCCACGGCGTCGTCGACAGGAGGCACGTGAGGAGACGCGCCGCCGCCTCCTGGACGCCGCGCTCAGCGTCTTCCTGGAGAGGGGGTTCACCGCAGCGTCGGTCGAGGAGATCGCGGCCCAGGCTGGGTTCACTCGGGGTGCGCTCTACTCCAACTTCGCGGACAAGGACGCTCTGTTCCTGGCGCTCGTCGATGCGCGGCTCGCAGCCCGCGAGGCAGAGATCGAAGCGCTGATGGGGACGTCATCGCCCCTGACGATGGTCGACGACCTTCGATCCTGGATCTCGGACCAGCCCAACGATGCACGGTGGACGCGCCTGGTCGCCGAGTTCCGCGCCCACGCCCTGCGGAACGAGGCGGCCCGCGCCCGCCTCGCGGAGGCCGAGAGGGCCATCCGGGCTGGCTACCAGCGGGCGATCGAGGCCCAGTTCTCGGCGTTGAGCCTGACCCCGCCATCACCTGAGGTCTTGGCCTTGGTCCTGAGCGTGCTCGATGCCGGAATCCCTGTGCAGCAGCTCCTCGACCCTGACGAGGTGCCCGAGGGCGCCTTCTTCGAGGCGATCAACCTTCTGTTCCGGGCCGTCGTGGCCCTCGCCGAAGCGTGAGCACCGACGACACCCGCGTCGCTGGCCTGATGAACAGGGCGGAGTCGTTCTACATCACGAGCCACCTGCGCACACGCCGCCTCCGGACCAGAGTCGTCCCCCGCTTGGTCGCTCTTGGTGGCCGCGTCGACGACCAGGCCGTGCTCGACATCGGATGTGGCCCAGGGGAGTGCGTCGCGTGTGTCCTCGACGACATGGGGGCAGCAAGCGTCGTCGCCATCGACATCGACCCGAAGATGGTCGGGCGAGCCCGCCGTCGGCTCGCCACGTACGGGTCCCGGGTCTCGGTCGACGAGGGTGACGTGACTGCCCTCGGCCACGCCGACAGCAGCGTCGACGCCGTCTTCAACTTTGCCGTCCTCCATCACGTCCCCGACTGGAGGGCGGGTCTCCGGGAGATAGGGCGGGTGCTCGCTCCCGGGGGACGGTTCTTCTCGCAGGACCACGACGTGGCCAACCACGACTGGCTCTCCAAGCGGCTGTTCCGTCACCCCCCGGACCGCTTCACCAACGCCGACTTCCTGGCCGAGATCGAGGCCGCAGGCATGACCGCCATCGGCGTCGAAGATCGCGCCGAGCAACTCCTCGTCGTCGCTCGCAAGAGGTAGCCCCGCGTTCGAGGAGAGCCCTTCGCCCTGCCCTGCCCGGCGGGAGGGAGCCCCGAGCACGTGCATGCTGGCGGTCGTGCCCGCCGCCGATGAACGGCCCGCCATCAGCCGCCGCCGCGTCGTCATCGAACAGCACCCTCGACGGGGCGGGCGGCCGATGGTCACCCCAGCGTTCGACCGCCACCGGGGACGCTCCCGGTCAGAGAATCCATGGCCTACGGCCTTCACGAGGGATGAGGATCGGCGCCTTGCGCCACGAGATCGGTCTGACCTGGGGTTTCGCGCCCACTCACTTCACAGCGCTAGCGGGCTGCGCAACGAGGGCGACGAGCCGGGTGATCTCTCGGTGGACGTGGTCGCGTTGCCCGCCAGGAGGCGTGCGAATGGCGAGGTCGTGGACGAGTCGCAGCGTCGCGACGACGACCACCTGAGCTCGCACGTCGCTCTGGCGACGGAGCCCCCATCGTCGGAGGTGGTGGGCGACCTCGCCGGTGAGCTCTTCGATCAGCGATTCGGTGAGCCGTCGGACGTGAGGGAGCGGCGGGGCCGTGTCGTAGGTGAGCACGTGAAGCGGGCTGTCGTTGACTGCGACGAGCACGTCGACGAGGTCATCTGCCCATGCCCGGGGCGTGGGCTTCGCCCGGCGCCAGCGGTCAGCCGCTTGGCGTAGGACGACCATGGCGTCGTCGAGGTGGCGTTCCTCCAGGGCGACGAGCAGAGCGTCCTTGTTCGGGAAGTACTGGTACAGCGACCCGATCGACACGCCGGCCGCCTTGGCGACGTGGTTCGTCGTGGTCGCGGTGTAGCCGAGCTCGGCAAAGACGTGAGCCGCGGCGTCGAGGATCCGGGCCACAGTGCGTTCCGATCGTGCCTGCGTCGGCTTCCTGCGGACCGTGGCGGGGTGGTGCGAATGCGAGTTGAGAGACATGAGGATTGCTCGCAAATCTAGGTCGATGCCATCGCATGAGCTCCCCGCCTATCGCCGTCGCCTCGTCGCGGTCGCCTACGACCTGCTGAACGCTGTGCTGTGGTTCCCGACCGGCAGCGACCGCCTCCGGCGGGAACTGGTGAACGGCCTCGACCTCGCCCCGGGCATGGGTGTGCTGGAGCTGGGCTGTGGAACCGGCCTGGCCACCCGGCACCTGGTCTCGGAGGGCGCGGCGTTGACGGCCATCGACAGTGCGCCGACGATGCTCGCCGCGGCGCGACGGCGGGTACCCGAGGCGCGCTTCATCGAGGGCGATCTGCTCGACCGGATCGACGAAGGGCCCTTCGACCGGCTCGTCTGCAGCTTCGTGCTCCACGAGCTCGACCCCGAGCGGCGTGCCGCAGTGCTCGCCACGGCCGCGGGGCTGCTGGCGCCCGGCGGACGCATCGGCATCCTCGAGTGGGCAACGCCCGCGCGGCCGATGGCCGCCCGGCTGTGGCGGGCGGTCGTTCGGGTCATCGAGCCGGCGGTCGCCCACGACGTGCTCGACGATGGGATCGAGCAGGCGCTCCACCGCGCCGGGCTGCTCATCGCCACTCAGAAACTCGTCGCCGCCGGGCGAGCCCGCATCGTCATCGCGGCGCCGAGGCCCCGCGATCGCCCTGCGACCTCGGGCCCTGACGAGGGCCGCGACCGTTCGGCGTCGTGATGCGGTCGGACGTCGATCCCGACGGCGGACACAGCAGGACCAGAGGTGTGGCTCGGTCGTCCTGACCGGCGGGGCCCGGGGGCGGGCGCAAAGGACACCGCGGCGCCCCGGCGAGGCTCGGGCCGCGGACGTGACGGCCGGCGGTCTCGTCGAAGGTCGTGACCCGGACGCCTCACCATGGGTGACGGGGAGCCCTGTGAGCATCCGCCAGATGGGGGAGGTTCCGGTGGGCCTCGTATCGCACGGTGAGGACATGGAACCTGATTGCGAACCGCGGCGGCGTCCCGGGGCCTTCGACCTGGCGGGCGTGGCGGCGGTCGGTGAGACGGACGAACCGTCCACAGGGAGCGGGCGAGCGTCGTTGCGGCGCCCGTCGCGGCGCCCGACGGTGGGCGGCGGGGCGATCGACGCCTTCGCACCGCGTCCCTGTCCCGATGGGGCGCTCGGCTGGGCGGTCATCGTGCGGCGAGCGTGGGCCGCGGGCCGGGGCGCGGTCGACGCGTGAGCCCGGTGTCGCTCGCGTACGACGGCTGGGGCGCCGGGGCCCCTGTGGTGCTCCTCCACGGGCTGGGTAGCGACCGCCGACGGTGGGGGCCGATCATCGACCACCTGCCTGAGAACCTGCGGTGCATCGCCGTCGACCTGCCTGGACACGGCGAGTCGCCGCCCGAGGGGTGCGACGTCGCGTCGGTGGTCGGGGCGGTGCAGGACCTGGTGGTCGGTCTCGGTCTCGAGCGGCCGGTGGTCGTGGGCCATTCCCTCGGGGCCGTGGTGGCCTTGCTGTACTCGGCCATGCACCACGTTCGGGCGGTGGTCGCCGTGGACCCGGTCGGCTTGCACGCCCCGACGCTGGCGGACGTGCTCGCCCCCCATCGTGATGACCTGATGACCGGCGACACGCTGGCGGCGTTCTGGCGGTTCGAAGAGGATCACGTCCTGGCCGGTGACCCGTTGGCGCCTGAGATCCGTGCCGGGCTGGCGCCCCGGGCCGAGGTGATCCGCTCCTATTGGAGCGCCCTGCTCGGCGAGCCGGAGAAGGTCGAGGCCCGTCAGAAAGACCTCGAGGCGGCACTGGCATCGATCACGGTGCCGATCCTCGTCCTGTGGGCCGACCGACCTCGGGACGAGGACATCGAGGTGCTGGCCGGGGTGCCGATGGCGATCGGCGAGGTGTGGGAGGGCCACGGCCACTGGCTCCACCTCGCCGACCCCCGGCGGTTCGCCCGCCGTCTCCAGACGTTGGTGGGCACGCTCGATCTGTGAACCGCCCGAACAGGGCCATGTGATGCCGACGACATCGATGGCGGCGATCGTTGCCCTGTGCGCCCGACGCGATCCGGGGTCGTCGCGCTCGCGCCCGTCGCCCTCGACGCACCGGCGGCGCGATCCGAGCCGTGGACCAGACCCGGCCCCAGGGACCACGGGGTCGCGGATCACGTCGGCGAGGTCGACGTCATCGGCAGGTGCCGGGGCCGACCGTCGATCGCGGCCGTCGGCTCTTCGCCGCGGGCCTCCGCGTACAGATCCTCGTCTCGAGGACTGCATCGAGCTCGGCCGCCCCGAGGCGCACCGCCGCCGGGGAGGCCCACGTCAGCGACGTCTCCCGCGCGCGTGGCCGTCGCCACCTGCACCAAGGGCGCGGCGATGGCTCGCGACGTCGGTCCGTGGGACGCGCCGCGGCCGTTGCCCGGGCCCGCAGGTCAACGCCTCCTCGCGTCGACGGCACCGATGCCGGTGCCGAGGGTCGTGATGGAGCTGACGTCCCATTCGCCGCTCTTGGCCGAGAGCATGATGATCGGGGTGCGATGGCCCGCGGCGCGCAGGCTGCGACAGATCTCGTAGCCGTTGCGACCCGGGAGCATGACATCGAGGATGATCAGGTCGCACTGGCCGGAGCTGGCCAGCTCGAAGCCCTCGTTCCCGTTCACGGCGATGTCCACCCGGTCGCCCTCGGCGCTCAAGGCGCGCGTGACCCCGGTAGCCAGGCTCATCTCGTCGTCAACCACGAGAACCCGCATGTCGGGCCTGCTCCGCGTCCTGGCGAGTGGGACCTGGACCTCGCCGACGCTACGGCGTCCTCGCCGGGCCCGCAGCTTCTGTCAGCACTTCGTCATATCGGCCCGCTGGCCGGGTCGCGCGGCGTGGCCAACGCCTGACGGGCCGCTGCCGCCGAGGCCTGTGCGCGTGACCCTCCGTGACGTCCGGCAGGCGACAGCAGCGAGGCTTCATGCGCGATTGGATGGCACCGAGATCGACGACGAGAGCGCTGCGGCGGGTTTCGCGAGGTCCGACGATGGGTCGAGCGGGAACGCAGTCGAACACGGCGCACAGGGTTGCCGGGCCGTTCCCGGTCGAGGTCGGGACGAGCCGCGGTGGTCCTCGAGCGTCCCGCGGCGGCGCTGCGAGGCCAGCCCGAGCACGCGCTTCGGCAGGCCTCCCTCGTGCTCGAAGGCGAGGAGCGGCCGGTCGGGTGGTCTGGTCCCGGCGCTGGAGCGCCGCCGCCGCTCGCCGGGGATCGTTCGTTGGGTGGTGGGGGCCGGATGCGGGACCTCGTGCCGGCCACCGGGTGCCTCGGCCGGCCGGTCCGGAGCTCGCGGCGGAGAAACGGCGGTGAGGCCCGCCGGAGCCGTTGCTACCGTCGGCCCGCCGAACGTCCGGGCGTCCGGGCGTCCGAGCGGCGCCGGTCCGCCGGTCCACTGAACCGCCGAGGCGCCGGTCCGTCGGTCCACCGATCCGGGAGAGCCATGTCGAACGTGAACGCCACGACGACGGACGGCAGCTCCGAGGGGCCGGGGTCGTCACGCTTCTACGTGACGACCCCGATCTACTACGTCAACGACGTCCCCCACCTCGGCCACGCGTACACCACCGCCATCGCCGACGCCCTGGCCCGCTGGCACCGCCTGGTGGGCGACGATGTCCACTTCCTCACCGGCACCGACGAGCACGGCCTCAAGGTCACGCGCGCCGCCGAGGAGCGCGGCGTGACCCCACAGGTGCAGGCCGACTGGGCGTCGCAGCGCTTCGAGAAGGCCTGGGACCGCCTCGACATCTCCTACGACGACTTCCTCCGTACGACCCAGCCTCGCCACCATCGGGCCACGCAGGCGCTGCTGGGCCGGATCTACGACAACGGCCACGTCTACCAGGCCCGGTACGAGGGCTGGTACTGCGTGAGCTGCGAGGCGTACTACGCCGAGGACGACCTCGTCGCCGGCGCTCCCGCCGCCGGTCTCTGCCCCATCCACCTCACTCCGGTGGAGCGGTTCACGGAGGACAACTGGTTCTTCCGTCTGTCCGCCTTCGCTGACCGGCTGGAAGAGTGGCTCACGTCGGAGCCCGGTCCCGTTCGCCCCATGGGCAAGCGGAACGAGGCGCTCGCCCTGGTGCAGGGTGGGCTCGAGGACATCTCGATCACCCGCCGGGGCCTGGGATGGGGCGTCGAGGTGCCGTGGGACGCCGAGCAGGTCTTCTACGTCTGGTTCGACGCCCTCGTGAACTACGCCACCGGGGTCGGCTACGGCCGCGACCCGGACCGCTTCGCGACCTGGTGGCCGCACGTCCACCACGTGATCGGCAAGGACATCCTGCGGTTCCACTGCGTGTACTGGCCGGCGATGCTCATGGCGGCCGGGCTGGCGCCACCGGCCCAGGTCGACGTCCACGGCTTCCTGCTCCTCGGCGGGGCGAAGATGTCGAAGTCCGGCGCCAACAAGATCGCGCCGGCCGAGCTGATCGACGGCGCACCCGAGCACGGGCTCCCGGCGCTCGGCTCCGACGGGCTGCGCCACCACCTGCTCCGACAGCGGTTCGGACCCGACGGCGACCTCTCGCCCGAGAGCATGGTGAGCACGTACAACACCTTCCTCGCCAACGGCCTCGGCAACCTCCTGTCGCGCGTCGTCAAGCTCGTCGTGACCAAGTGCGCCGGCGTCGCGCCGGCGTGCCGCCCCGACAGCCCCCTGGCTCCGGTCGCGGCCGAGGTCGTGGCCGACGCCGTCCGGAGCTGGGAGCAGGTGGCGCCCTCGGACGCCCTCGATGCCACCTGGCACCTGGTCCACGAGTGCAACGCCCTCCTCGAGGCCGAGGAGCCCTGGAAGGCCGAGCCCGGTCCCGCGGTGGCGGGTGTCCTCGGTGACGCCCTGGAGGTGCTGCGGATCGTCGCCGTCCTGGCCAGCCCCGTGCTCACCCGGGCCGCACCGGAGCTCCTGGGCCGGATCGGCCTGCCCCGCGTGTCGGCGCCCGTCGACCCGGGGCGCGACCTGGCGTGGGGCGGCTACACCGGGGGCCAGGTGCTCGAGGTCGGGCCACCGCTGTTCCGCCGGCTCGGCTGAGCGGTGCCGCCCCTGTCCGAGCGGGGCCGGCCCGCTCGTCGGCGGCCGGGCGCTGTGGGGGCGACGACGGTCGGCGTGACGATCGAGGTCCCGCCCTCGTTGCGCAAGGCCCGGACCGCGGCGGGCGAGGTCGCGTGGCTCGAAGCGCTGCCCGAGCTCGTGAGCGAGATGGCGTCGGTGTGGTCGCTCGCCATCGGGCGTTCGTACGACGGCTTCGGCATGAACGCGCTCGTCGTCGAGGCGACGACGGCCGATGGCACCGCCGCCGTGCTCAAGCTCGCACCGCCGGGCGACGCCGAGAAGCTCGCGTGCGAGGCGAGCGTCCTCCACCTCGCCGACGGCGACGGCTGCGTGCGACTGTTCGACGCGGACCTGGAGCGCCGCGCCCTGCTGCTCGAGCGGCTGGGGCCGTCGATGTACGACCTCGGGGTGCCGCGCCGGCCGCGCCACGAGCTCTTGCTCGACGCCGTGCAGCACCTGTGGCGACCCGTCGACCCGAACGTTCGCCTGCAGCGCGGCTCGGAGCGGGCGCGGTGGATGGTCGAACGCCTCGAGCAGGTGTGGGAGCAGAGCCACCGGGCGTGTTCCGAACGCGTCCTCGCCGACGCGATCACCAGCGCGGAACGCCGCGCCGCCGCCCACGACGACGCCCGCGCCGTCCTGTGCCACGGCGACCTGCACGAGCTGAACGCGCTCCGGGCCGAGGAAGGCGGGTTCCGGCTCGTCGACCCCGAAGGGGTCGTGGCCGAGCCGGAGTACGACCTCGGCGTGCTCATGCGCAATGCGCCGGGCGAGGACGACCTCCACGAGCGAGCCGACTGGCTGGCGGCCTCGACCGGCTGCGATCGCACGGCCATCTGGGAGTGGGGCACCGCCGAACGGGTGCTCTCGGGCCTCTGGTGCCGGGTCGTCGACCACCAGCCGCACGGCGACGCGCAGCTCGCCGACGCGGAGCGGCTCAGCCCGTGAGGAGCCAGTCGGCGAAGCGCAGGCCGGTGATGCGCTCGTAGGCGGTCACATAGCGGTCGCGGGACGCCTCGACCACGTCGGCCGGCAGGGGAGGGGGCGGCGGCGTCTTGTCCCAGCCGAGCGCCTCGAGGTGGTCCCGCAGCGGCTGCTTGTCGAACGAGGGCGGCGGGCGGCCGGGCTCCCACTCGTCGGCCGGCCAGAACCGCGACGAGTCGGGGGTCAACACCTCGTCGCACAGCGCGAGGCGTCCGTCGATGACCCCGAGCTCGAACTTGGTGTCGGCGATGATGATCCCGCGCTCGGCCGCCAGGGCGGCGCCCCGCTCGTAGGCCGCCAACGACAGCTCGCGAGCCTCGTTCGCCCGGTCGGCGCCGACGAGGTCGCAGGCCGCCTCGAAGGAGATGTTCTCGTCGTGGCCGGCGGCCGCCTTGGTCGAAGGGGTGAACACCGGCTCGGGCAGCTTCGAGGACTCCTGCAGCCCGGCCGGCAGCGGCGTGCCGTGCATGGTCCCGCTCGCCCGGTACTCCTTCCACGCCGACCCCGTGAGGTAGCCGCGCACGATGCACTCGATCGGCAGCATCTCGGCCCGGCGGACCAGCATGGACCGGCCCCTCAGCTCCGCCTCGCCGCCCGGCACGCTCGCCACGACGTCGGCCGGGTAGTCGGCGACGTCGACCGAGATGAGGTGGTTGGGCGCCAGGTCGTCGAGCTGGTCGAGCCAGAAGGCGGTCATGGCCGTGAGCACGCGGCCCTTGTCGGGGACCGGGTCGGCCATCACGACGTCGAAGGCCGACATGCGGTCCGAGGCGACGAACAGCACACGACCGTCCCCCGCGTCGTAGAGGTCGCGGACCTTGCCGGAGTAGAGGGGGGCGAGCGATGTCACGATGGTCTCCATTGCGTCGATGATCTGTTCGTTGGTGAGGTCCTGGTGGCGGTCGGCCTGGTCGAGGAGGCGCCGCAGCTTGCGTTCGAGGGAGCGGCCGAGCTCCACCTGCCGCTGCACCTCGGCCAGGTGGCGGGCGATGGCGTCGCGCAGGTCGGCCCAGTCCCCGGCCAGCGCGGCGTCGATCTCCTTCAGGCCGAGCCCGAGCTGACGCAGGGCCACGATGCGGTAGAGGCGTTGGACCTCCTCGCTGCCGTACAGCCGATAGCCCGACGGGGAGCGATCGCGGGGCCGCAGGAGGCCGATGCGGTCGTAGTGGTGCAGCGACCGGACGGTCAGGCCGGTCGCGCCGGCCAGCTCGCCGATGGTGTACCGGGTCGCCTCCATGCGGCGACCGTACGACCTGACCTCGCGTCAGGGTCAAGCATCGGATCGGGCCCGCCGTCACCGGGCGGGCCGACCCATCGATCGCTCGTCCCGGCGCGGCCGAGGGGTACCGTGACCGCGCCGTCGGTCGACGGTGCGACGCGCCCACCAGCGGGGGAGATCGATGCTCCAGAGCCACACGCCCCTCGCCCCGACCGACATCGGCTGAACGTTGGGGGAGCGGGGGCCGGGCGAGGGCGCGGGGGCGGCGCGTCGTCACCGGGCCCAGGAGACGGTGACGACGTGGGTCGACGCCCGCCGGGGGAGCGCGGTGGTCGACGTGCCCCTCCGGCTGTACGAGCGGGACCAGGAGATCGCCGGCTCGGTCGTCGGGGCCGCCCTCGGCATGCGGCTCTTCACGTTCTTCGTGCCCCTGGTCCTGACCCTCGTCGGGCTGGTCGGCTTCGCCCACGGGTACCTCCAGGAGGACCGCCTCGACGACGTCGGTGTGACCGGTCAGCTCGCGGACCAGGTGCAGGCCGCCCTGGAGCAGCCGTCGCAGACCCGCTGGATCGCCCTGCTCAGCGGGCTCGTCGGCATGCTGACGACCGGCCGGGTGCTGAGCCGGGCGATGATGCAGGCGTCGTGCCTGGCCTGGCGGATCCCGGTGCGGGCGCGGGCGTCGGCCCGGATCCTGGGCGCGTTCATCGGGACGCTCGTCGGCATCGCGCTCACCTCGATGGGTGTCAACGTCGCGTTCGACCGCACGGGCATCGGCCTGGCCGGCGTGTCGTACCTGGGCGCGGTGGCGATGTACGTCGTCGTCTGGACGGTGGTCCTGGCCCAGCTCCCCCGAGCCGCGTCGGCCGCCCGGGCCTCCCTGCTCCCGGGCGCGGTCGCCGTCGCCGCCGCCATCGTCGGCCTGCAGGCCGTGAGCCAGCTCTACCTGCCGAGGCTCTTCCACCGGGCGTCCGCCCTCTACGGCGCGATCGGGTCCGCGGTGGTGGTGCTCGGGTGGTTCTTCCTGGTCGGACGGGTGGTGATCCTGTCGATCCAGCTCAATGCCGTGGTCCACGAACACAGCGACCGGTGGCCCGAGGCGGTCCTCCGCCTGCCGGCCCTGCGCTTGCTCGCCGGTCGGCGGTGGGTGCGGTGGCTGGTCGAGGGCGAGGGCTGACCGGTGCCGCAGGGCCGTCACGACGGGACGGGGCCGAGTGTGTGGCGACCGACACGGTGTGATGGGGTGGTGGGGTGAGCGGTGAGCTGCCCCCCGAAGAGCCGGTGACCGTGGTGGAGGCCGAGCGGGACGCCCTGGCCACCGAGGTCGACCGGTTGCGGGCCGAGCGCGACCGGCTGACGGCCGAGGCCGCGGTGCTGGAGCGTCGGGTGCACGGGGGCCGGGCCCGGCGGGTGGCCGTCGGCGCGCTCGTCGTCCTGAGCTGTGTGTCGATGCTCGCCGCCACCCTCGCCTTCTGGGCCAACCGGAACCTGTTGGAGACCGACGTCTGGGTCGACCGGGTGGGGCCGACGATCGAGGACCCGGCCGTCCAGCAGTCGATCTCGACGGTGCTCACCGACCAGGTCGTCGCCCTGGTCGACCCCGAGGCGCTGTTCGAGTCGGCGCTCCCCGAGCGGGGCCAGGTGCTCGCCGCCCCCCTGGCCCTCGCCCTCCGGGAGTTCGTCCACGACCGGGTGCTCGGGTTCGTGGCGAGCGAACGGTTCCACGAGATGTGGACGACGGCGATGGAGCGGGCCCACCGGGCCTCGGTGGCGGCCCTCCGCGGGCGTTCGGGCGCCGTGGTCGACGCCTCCGATGGCACCGTCTCGATCAACGTCATCCCGATCGTGGACGCCATCCTCGCCCGGATCGCCACGGTGAGCCCCGAGCTGTTCGGCCGCACCGTCGACATCCCCGAGATCACCTTCGACGACCTCCCCGGGGTCGCCCGGCAGCGGCTCGCCGACGCCCTCGGCGTCGAGCTCGACGACGACTTCGGCACCATCACGATCTACGACGAGGAGGCGCTCGGCACGGTGCAGAGGGGTGTTCGGGCCTTCGACCGCCTGCTCCCGCTCTCGATCGCCCTCGCCGTGGCGGCGCCGATCGCCGCCCTGGCGCTGTCCCGGCGCCGGCGTCGTACCGGGCTCCAGGTCCTCGTCGCCCTCGCGCTGGCCCTCGTGCTGGCGCGCCGGCTGGCGCTGCGGGCGACGTCGGACATCGTCGGCCTGGTGCCGGACGCGACCAACGCGGCCGCCGTCGACGTCGTCCTCCGGGCCTTCCTCGACCCGCTGCTCGGGACCACCGGCTGGGTGCTCATCGGCCTCGCCGCGGTGGCCGCGGTCCTCGTCGTGACCGGTCCCTACCCGTGGATGGCGGCGACGCGGCGCACCGTCGCCGGCCTCGCCGTGACCGCGTCCAGCGCCGCGGGCGACGTCGCTCGACAGGACACGACGGTCGCCTGGGTCCGGCGGAACCTCAGCGCCCTCCAGTGGGCCGGCGCCGCCGGCCTCGTCGCCTCGCTCTGGTGGTTCGACCTCTCCTGGTGGGGCCTGCTCCTCGTCGTCGCCCTGATCGGGGCCGCAGAGCTGCTGGTCCATCGGACCGCAGCCGCGGCCGACCGCGACCTCGACGAGCCACCGGTCGTCGCGGGCGGCTGAGCACCGCGCCGCGGCGCGATGAGTTCGCGGCCCGCGGCCCGTCCACCTTCCGACGTCCCGAGCCCGCCGTGAGGTGGTGACGGACGGCAGCCCCATCCCAGGACAAGGACGCGACCGATGGCCGAACTGCTCGTCGACTTCATCACCTCCCTCGACGGATGCGCGTCGGGGGAGGGGTGGCCCGGCTTCTGGGGCCTCGAGGGGCCGGAGTACCTGGCCTGGCTGGGCGAGCAGCCCGAGGTCACCTACCTGATGGGGGCCACCACCTACCGCCTGATGTCGGGGTTCGCGGCCGGGGCCGGCCCGGCGGGCTCGGACGAGCTCACCGCCGACGAGGCGGGGTCGGTCGACGCCCTCACCCGCGCCCCCAAGGTGGTGTTCTCGTCCTCCCTCGACGAGCCCCTCTCGTGGGCGAACGCCACGCTCGTGCCCGACGACGCGGTCGAGGCGGTCCGGGCCCTGAAGGAGGGCGCCGACGGCATCCTCAGCACGCTCGGCAGCCTCCGCCTGGCTCGGTCGCTGCTGCGCGCCGGGCTCGTCGACCGCTTCCGGGTCGTGATGTTCCCGGTCATCACCGGGGCCACGGGCGCGGAACGCATCTACGACGGCTACCCCGACGTCGCCCTCGAGATGACCGAGCACCGCACCTTCGACGGGAGCATCCAGCTCGTCGAGTACCGGCCCCGGGTCCTCGACCGCCCCCCTCTCGCCCCCGCCCCCTGAACGGGCCGCCGGTCACCCGGCGTCGGCCCCGGGGCGCCTCCTGCGCGCCGGGGTCGGTGTGCCACCATCGGGCAGCGTGCCGATCGAGAGCGAACGGAGCGAGCGCACCGCCGCGGGCCCGCCGGCCCCCGCGCCGTTCCGCCTGGGGTACCGGCCCGGGCTCGACGGGTTGCGGGGCGTCGCCGTCCTCGCGGTGGTGCTGTACCACGCCGGCCTGGGCCGGGCCTCGGGCGGCTTCCTCGGCGTGTCGACGTTCTTCACGCTGTCCGGCTTCCTCATCACCACGGTGCTGCTGGGGGAGCGGTCGGCCACCGGGCGCATCTCGCTCACCCGGTTCTGGAGCCGCCGGCTCCGCCGCCTCCTCCCGGCCGCCCTCGTCGCCATCGCCGGCACCGTGCTGGCCGGGGCCGCGCTGGCCGACTCCACCCAACTGGCCCGGATGCGGGGCGACGCCATCGCCTCCCTCCTCTACGTGGCCAACTGGCGCTTCGTCGGCCTGGGCGACACCTACGGCTCCTTGTTCAGCACGCCCTCGCCGTTCGTCCACTTCTGGTCGCTGAGCATCGAGGAGCAGTTCTACGTCGGCTTCCCCCTCCTGCTGCTGGGGGTGATCGCCGTCGCCCGGGGGCGGGGCCGGGTGATCGTCGCCGCCCTCGCCGTCGTCGCCCTGGCGTCGGTGGTGTGGTCGATCGTGCTGGTCCGCGGTGGCGCGCCCACCGACCGGGTGTACTTCGGCACCGACACGAGGGCCGCGGAGCTCCTCGCCGGGGCCGTCCTGGCCGCATGGTGGGGGCAGGGCCCGGCCCGGCTGTCGGACGCGGTGCGGCGCCTGGTGCGGGCCGCCGGTGCCGTCGCCCTGGTGGTCATGGTGGTGCTGTGGACGACGGTGACGCTCGACCAGAGGCTGCTCTACCAGGGCGGCCTGGCCCTCACCTCCCTGTTGACGCTCGCGGTGCTGGCGGCGGTGATCGAGGGCGGCCTCGTCGACCGGGTGCTCAGCGCCCGGCCGCTGGTGGCCCTCGGCGTCGTGTCCTACGGCGTCTACCTGTTCCACTGGCCGATCCTGGTGTGGCTCGACGTCCACACCGGCCTGCCCCCGCTCGGGCGGCTCGCGGTGGCCCTCCCGGTCGCGACCGCCCTGGCCGCCCTGTCGTACCGGTACCTCGAACGCCCGATCCGCGACGGCCGCCGGGTCGTGGCGCCGACCGCCCGGTGGGCGGTCCCGGTGTCGATGGCCGCCACGCTCGCCCTGGTCGTGGCGGTCTCGGCGTGGCGGCCCGCCGACGAGGGCTACGACTTCGCCGCCGCCCTCGACGCGGCCGAGCGCACCGGGACCGTGGGGGCGACCGGCCCCGACCAGCAGGACGTGGACCGCTTCGTCGAGCTGAGCGAGCTGCGGGCCCGGCTGGAGGCCACCGGCGCGCCGACGGTCGCCTCGTTCGGGGACTCGACCGCCCTCGTCAACGGTCTCGCCCTCTCCACCTGGGCGGAGACCACCTTCGCCGACACCGGTGAGGCGACGCTCGTGCCCGTCGAGGGCTGGGCCCAGCTCGGCTGCGGCCTCGTCGACGACGGCGTCCGGCGCCAGGCCGGCCGCTGGGTCGAGGCCCCCGAGGAGTGCCACGAGTGGTGGGACGGATGGGCCGCCGCCGCAGCGGGCTCCTCGCCCCAGGTGGCGGTGGTCATGCTGGGCGCCTGGGACGTCCTCGACCTGCGCCCGGCCGGCTTCGACGAGGAGGCCGCCGTCGGCGACCCCCGCATCGACGACCTGCTCCGGCGCCGGATCGACCGGGGCATCGACGCCCTCGCCCCCCACACCGACCTCGTCGTGTTCGCCCTCTCGCCCCCCGTCGAGATCGGTCGGGTCGACGGACGCTCCCCCGACCGGGCGCGGCCCGAGAACGACCCGGCCCGCATGCGCCGGTTCAACGAGCTCGTGCAGGAGGCCGCCGACGACCGTCCCGATGTGGCGACGGTCGACCTGGCGGCGTGGGTGGCCGATCAGGGCGACGACCGGGAGCTGCGGCCCGACGGGGTCCACCTCGACGAGGAGGCGGCCCGCGACGCGGCGGCGTGGATGGGGCCGGAGCTGGCGCGCCTCCACGCCGAGTGGGAGGCCCAACGCTGACGGACCGTGAGGTCAGGTGGCCGAGGTCAGGCGGCTGAGGTCAGGTGGACGGGGCCAGGTCGAGCAGGTCGAGCGTCGAGCGCTCGGTGAAGGTCGCCGGGCCGGAGAGGTCGAGCGCCCGCTCGATCCGCACGGGGAGGTGGTCGGGGGCGAGCCAGAGGGTCTCGGTCCAGGTGCCCGAGAGGTCGCCGCTGACCTCGTAGCTGACGGTGAGCGGGAGTGCCTCGACCTCGTCGGCGCCGACCGTCAGCGGCTCGGTCGGGGCGGCGGTCGCCGTCCCGGTGAGCGAGGCGCGCACCGCGGTCGGGCCGCCGGTGAGGTCGAGGGTGCAGCCGACCGTCGTGGTCTCCTCGTCCGGGTCGAACAGGGTGGACGGGTCGCAGGTCATCTCGGCGGTCGGGGCCACGGGACCGATCTGCTGGTGCTTGACGTGCCGGTCGAGGGTGAGCCGGCCGGCCCCGTCGACGCAGTAGGTCGTGTCCTCGGTGTGCTCGGCGAAGAGGTTGACGGTGAGGGTGAAGCAGTCGCGGTCCCCGCCCCGGTCGGTTGCGACGACGATGGCCGTGACCGTCTCGGGGAGGGGCCGGGTCTCGGCCGGGAGCGGCCCGAGCTTGACCTCCTCCTGCCCCTCGGCCCGATAGGTGTAGACGCCCGCGGCGGGCACCGGTGCGGTCGAGGGCGCCACCGGGCCCCCGGTGGTCGAGGCCCGGTCACGGAAGTCGTCGAGCGCCTCCTGCTCGGTGACCTCGGTGGTGCCCCGGGGCCACAGCAGCCAGGCGCCCGCGACCGCGACGAGGCCGAGGACCGCGGCGACGCCCACCACGAGGCGGCGGGTCATGGGCCCGCCGCTCAGGCGGGAGCCGCGGCCAGCTCGGCGGCCTCGTAGCTGACGTCGACCACGGCATAGCGCCGCGGGAGCTCCCGCAGGGCCGTGAGCGCCCGGTCGCAGACGGCTCGGGCGGTGGTGGGCGGGAGGGCCGGACCGGTCACCACGACGGAGAGGTGGTCGCCGTCGCGCTCGGCCCGGACCCGGAGGTCCCCCGCCGCCGCGCCCTGCGCCTCCAGCAACCGGCCGCACAGCTCCTGGAGCCGGTCACGGACGGGGCCCAGCGCCTCGCGGACGGTCTCCTCGCACGCCGCGACGACCGAACGTCCGTCGGTGCGGAAGTCGACCCAGGGCGCGAACGGGTCGAGCAGGTCGCCGCCGTCCTCGACGAGCGGCACCCCGGCCCGCACCGTGCACCGGACCCCGATCTCACCGGGGCCGGGCCGGGGCGCGATGCCCTGGCGGGCGAGGAGGGCCACGTCGATGTGGCCGTCGAGCGGGCACTGCCCGTCGGTCAGGGCGAGGCAGGGACGCCAGCCCGACGCGTCGACCGGCGCTTCGGGGTCGAAACACCGGTGCACCCGGTGGCCGGCGGCCTCGAGCCGCAGAGCGTCGTCGGCCCCGTCGCCGGGGGTGGCTTCCAGCAGCAGCACGTCGAGTGTCGTCATGGAGGGATGGTGCGCCCGTCGTCGGGCCGCCGATAGGGCCCTTGGTCCCACGTTCCCGAGGCGTGACGGCCGCGGAGGTGACGATCGTCACCTCCGCGGGGTGCGTCAGGCGGGCGGGGGGACGATGACGACGGGCCCGGAGCTGTGGTGGAGGCTGGCGTGGGCCACCGAGCCGATCAGCAGCCCCGCGAAGCCGCCGATGCCGCGGCGTCCGACCACGAGCGCGGCGGCGCCCTCGGCCGCGTCGACCAGGGCCCGTCGGGGGTTGCCGGGGACGAGCTGGACGGTGACCGGCGGCCGCTCGTCGAGCCCGGCCTCGTCCAGCACGTCGGCCACCGCTTGCTCGACCGCGGGCGCCGGGTCCGTGACCACGCCCTCGACCACGAGCTCCGCCGCGTCACCGAGCGAGGACGTCCACACGTGGACGACGCGCAGCCCGGCCCCGAGGGCGAGGGCATGGCGAGCCGCCCACAGCACCGCGGCGCGGCTGGTGGTCGAGCCGTCGAAGCCCACGACGACGTCGCCGTCCCCGCTGCGGTCGCTCTCGTGCACCACCACCAGGGGGACCGGCGTGTGATGGGCGCAGGCGGTGGAGACCGAACCGAGGACGGCACGCGCCAGGCGGCCCCGGCCATGGGTGCCGACGACCAGGCACAACGCCCCCTCGGCGGCCGCGAGCAGCTCGGAGATCGGCGGACCGTGCCGCGTCTCGACCTCGATGGTGGGCGCGCCGTCGCCCATCTCGTCCCGGACCTGGGCGGTGGCGGCCTCGATCGCCTCCGAGGCGACCTCCCGGAACAGGTCGGGGTCGGCGGTGGGCGTCGTCATCGGCCCCCACACCGCGGCGGCGGGGACCTCCCACGCCGCGACGAGCCGCAGCGGGGCTCCCCTCCGGGCCGCCTCGGCGGCGGCCCACCGGACCGCACCGGTGGCGCTGTCGGACCCGTCGACACCGACGACGACGGGGAGCGGGGTGGTGGACGAGGCAGAGGTCTCCATGACCCCCAGGGTGGTGCCGCCGGGCGCGTCGTGCCAGTGGCCAAGGTCCCATGTCGGCCCGGCCGGTGGGCCCGGGCGCGTCCTCAGACGGGGAACGCGAAGCGCCGGCCGCTGATCTCGTCGACCCGGACCTCGACCCAGGTGCCCTCGGCGACGAGGGGGATCCAGGGGTTGTGGTCGAGGGCGTCGAGCTCGGCGGTGTCGTCGGGCGCGGCCTCCGCCGTGCCCCGGGCCACGACGCTCCACCCGGAGCGGGCCTCCTCGTCCCAGCCGTCGACCTCGAAGGCGACCTGGTCGCCCATGTGGGCCGCGGCCAGCTTGCCGCCCGGCGGGCTGCGGAAGGCGATGCGCCGGCCGATCGTGGCGTGGACCACCGGGAGCACCATCGGGCCGCCGTCGGCGACGAACCCGAGCCGCCCGACCGGCGTGGTCGTCAGCAGCGACCAGCACTCGTCGGGACCGAGGACCTCGAGCCCGAGGCGGTCGACGGGTTGGGACCTGGGTGTCGGGGTGTCGGTCATGGCTCCCACCGTGCGCCTCCCGGGCCCGCCCCGGTAGGGCCGTTGGTCACGCCGGCCGACGGGACCGGACCGCGGCCTCCTCGGCCGGCTGCTCCCGGACCTCGTCGTCGCTGTCGTCGTCGGCGCCGGGGCCGAGGTCGTCGAGGGCGCGGGGCCGCATCGTGGCGGCCGCGGCCGGGGACCGTTCGCCGGCGGCCTCGCACGCCACGCAGAAGGGGGTGGTCGGCAGCTCGGTCAGGCGCTCGTCGGGCACCACGGCGCCGCAGGCGGTGCACCGCCCGTAGGTGCCCAGCTGGAGCCGTTCGAGGGCGGCGACCAGTGCCGCGCACTCGGCGGTGACCGTGGCCCGGAGCGACACGCCGACCTCCAGCTCGAGGGTGCGGGCCGCGGCATCGGCGCCCTGGGCCTCGGACACCGGGCGGGCCTCGGCGTCGGCCACCTCGATGCGGTGGTCGGCGTCGACGGTGCGGTGGAGGAGGTCGAGCCGGCGGGCCTCGGCCTCGAGCAGCTCACGAGCGGTGGTGACCTTCATCGGTGCCTCCTGGGCTGGGACCTCACGGGTGGGACCGGGCGGCCGGCGCTCACGGGCGGGCCGGCCCGGCGACGAGCACGGGGCAGGGAGCCTGCTGCACCAGCCGGGTGGCGTTGCTCCCGTAGATCAAGCGTCCGACGGGGCCGCGGCGGTGCGAGCCGACCACGTAGCAGCCGGGCGGGCCGTCGAGGGCGCGGAGGATGCCCTCCGACGCGTCGGACGCCGCGACCAGGCTGGTGGTGGCGTCGGGCAGGCCCAGCTCGACCGCCCGCCGCTCGGCCCAGGCCAGCACCTGGTCGGCGTCGGACCAGGCGAGGGGCTCGCTCGGCCGGGTGATGGTCGTGGTGACCGTCAGCGGTGCGCCGGTCGAGCGGCACCAGGTGGCGGCGGCGGCCATGACGTCGTCGTCGAGCGAGCTGCCGTCGAGGGCGGCGATCGCCGGCCGAGCGAGGTCGTCGGCCCCGGGGGCCGCGCACTGGGGCCCCACGGTGAGGATCGAGAGGTCGGTGTGGCGCAGCAGGTGCGTGGTCACGCTGCCCAGCGCGAGGGCGGTCAGCGAGCCCCGCCCGTGGGTGGCGATGCAGAGCACCGCGCCCGGCCCCCGGTCGACCCGAGCGACCGCCTCGGCCACCGACTCCAAGGAGAACTCCAGCGTGGTCGTCACCGGGAGGTCGGCCGGCAGGAGCCGGGCGACGTCGTCGAGCCGGCGCCGGCACCGGCTCTCCGACAGGCCGTCGGTGTCGACCGTCAGGAGCTCCACCGCGGCGTTCGACAGGTGGGCCAGGGCCGCCGCGACCGGGACCGCCCGCTCGCTGGCCGGCCGGTCGTCGACGGTGGTCACGACGGTGGTGAAGGTCGGGGCGACCGGGGGGCTGGGCGCGGTCATCGAGGCGCCTCCGTGGCCCGGGGGCGGACGGCAGTTCGGTCGGGGGTGACGGTGCGCTCCACGGCGGCCTCCTCTCGTGAGGTCCCACCGATGGTGCCGTGCCCGGTCCCTCGCGACCAGGGGCGTCGGGCCGGGCCCACCCGGGACCTTGGTCCCACGGGCCGCGGGTCACTCCTGGGGCACCGTCCAGGTGACCCGGGTGCCCGTGGTCACGCCGGGCTCGACCACGACCTGGCCGCCGAGGCCGGTGGCCCGCCGCTCCATGTTGCGGAGGCCGTTGCCCTCCGGCGCGGCGGGGTCGATGCCCACCCCGTCGTCGACGACGACGAGCTCGATGGTGCCGTCCGCGGCCCGCACCCCCACCTCGACGTGGTGGGCCTGGGCGTGGCGGGCGACGTTGGACAGCGCCTCCCGCACCACCGACAGCAGGTGGTCGGCGATCGTGGCATCGGTGGCGGCGTCGACCGGGCCCTCGAAGCGGACGACCGGCTCGAAGCCGAGCCCCCGGGCCGCGTCGGCGCACACGGCGATGACCTCCTGGCGGAGCGACCGGCCCGGCAGGCGCCGCTCGCCCAGCTCGAAGATCGAGGACCGGACCTGGCGGACGGTCTCGTCCAGGTCGTCGACGGCGCGGTGCAGGCGGTCGGTGACGTCGGGCGGCAGGTCGGCCCGGCTGATCCCCTCGAGGCTCAGGCCGATGGCGAAGAGCCGCTGGATGACCCGGTCGTGGAGGTCGCGGGCGATCCGGTCGCGGTCGGCCATCATCGACATCTCGCCGGCCCGGGCGTGCAGACGGGCCTGGTCGATGGCGATGCCGGCCGCGGCGGCGAGGGTGACCGCCATCTCCTCGTCGACGTCGGAGAACACCTCGTCGCCCTGCCGGTCGCAGAGGTAGAGGTTGCCGAAGACCTCGCCGTGGACCCGGATGGGGACGCCGAGGAACGAGGTCATCGGCGGGTGGTTGGGGGGGAAGCCGTAGCTGTCGGGGTGCTCGCTCAGGTCGGGCAGCCGGATCGGCCGAGGGTCGGTGATCAGCAGGCCGAGGATCCCGTGCCCCTTGGGGAGGTCGCCGATCGCGGCCCGGTCGTCGTCGTCGATCCCGACGGTGATGAACTGGCTGAGCCGGGTCCGGCTCTCGTCGAGGACGCCGAGGGCGCCGTAGCGGGCATCGACGAGATCGGTGGCCGTCTCGACGATGCGGTGGAGCACCGTGGGCAGGTCGAGGTCGGAACCGACCGTGAGCACGGCGTCGAGCAATCGGCGGAGGGCTGCGGGCCCGGCGTGGGCCCCCACAGTCGGTCGTGACACGCACCGGGAGAGTATCGGTCCGGTCGGTCCCGGGGCTGGTCGAAGCCGGTCCGGTCGGCCCTCGGGGCCGGCCGGGGTCGCCGGGATCCGCCATGATGGGCCCATGGCCATCCGCGTCTTCCTCCTCGACGACCACGAGGTCGTGCGCCGGGGCGTGCGCGAACTGCTCGAGGCCGAGCCCGACATCGAGGTCGTGGGCGAGGCCGGCACCGCGGCCGACGCGGTCGCCCGCATCCCGGCGTCGAACCCCGACGTGGCGGTGCTCGACGTCCGTCTGCCCGACGGCAGCGGGGTCGAGGTCTGCCGCGACGTCCGCTCCGAACGGCCCGAGCTGGCGTGCCTGATGCTCACCTCCTACTCCGACGACGAGGCCCTCTTCGAGTCGATCGTCGCCGGCGCCTCGGGCTACGTGCTGAAGGAGGTGCGGGGCGGCGAGCTGGTGTCGTCGATCCGCCGGGTGGCGGCGGGGGAGACCCTGCTCGACCCGGCGGTCACCACCCGGGTCCTCGAACGGCTGCGGCGCGGCCCGGAGGAGGACGAGCGGCTGAAGGTGCTCACCGACCAGGAGCGCCGGATCCTCGGCCACCTGGCCGACGGGCTCACCAACCGCCAGATCGCCGAGCAGATGTTCCTGGCCGAGAAGACGGTCAAGAACTACGTGTCGAACCTGCTGGCCAAGCTGGGGATGAGCCGTCGCACCGAGGCCGCGGTCTACGCCGCCCGCCTGGCCGAGCGCCGTCGCACCGAGCACGACACCTAGCCCGGGGCCACGCCCGGACGGTCGGGACCTTCGGCCCTAGCGGGCCGTCCGATCGACGGTGACCATCGACACCATGACGGTGGACCGCAACGGACTCGACGTCCTCGACCGGGAGGAGTGCCTCGCCCTGCTGGCGCAGGCGCACCTCGGTCGGGTGGCGCTCTCGGTGGGGGCGTTGCCCACCATCCTGCCGGTGAACTTCCGGCTGATCGACGAGCACGTCGTGTTCCGCACCGGGGTCGGGAGCAAGCTCGACGCCGCGACCCGGGGCGCCGTGGTCGCCTTCGAGGTCGACGAGGTCGACCCGATGGAGCACACCGGGTGGAGCGTGGTCGTCACCGGCATCGCCGAGGAGGTCCCGCCGGCCGGCCTGGCCGGGCCGATCCTGTCGAGCGCCATCCCCCGCTGGGCGCCGCGGGGCGCGTCGCGGATCCTGTTCCTCTCCACCGAGATCGTCAGCGGCCGTCGCATCGTCCACCACCCGACCGAGGTCGTCGAGCCGAGCGGCTGACGCCCGGCCCGGGACCTTCTTGGGACCTTCGTCCCACCGGGTCGGGCCCCGATGCCCTGACGGTCGGTCCCCGGTCGGACCGAGACTCGCATCGGCGGCCGAAGGAGGCCGCCAGACGGGAGAGACGACGATGTCCGAGGAAGGGATCGAACCGGCGGAGGAGCTCGCCGGTGTCGACCGACGGCTGTTCATGGGGATGGTCGCCGGCGGGATCGGAGGCGCGGCCCTGGTCGGCGCCACCGCCGCCGCGGCGTGGCCCCGTGGCGACTCCGAGTCGGCCTCCGCCGGCGGCGGGGGCGGCGCGACAGCCACGACGGAGGGCGAGGGCTCGGGGAGCAGCGGCTCCTCCGGCTCGGTCTCCGCCGACGAGATGGACGCCATGCACGAGGAGGGGATCACCCAGTTCCTCGCCAACATCACCGACCCCATCACCGAAGGCCTCGGGGCCCAGGACGCCGAGTTCACGATGGACGGTGACACCAAGGTCTTCGAGCTGACCTGCGCCCCCATCGAGTGGGAGGTCACACCCGGCCAGATCGAGCAGGGCATGGCCTACAACGGCATGATCCCCGGCCCGACCATCCGGGCCACCGAGGGCGAGAAGATCCGCATCCTCGTCCACAACGAGCTGGAGGAGAGCACCGCCGTCCACTGGCACGGCCAGCGGCTCCCCAACGACCAGGACGGCGTGCCGTTCATCACCCAGCCGCCGATCAAGCCGGGCGAGAGCTACACCTACGAGTTCACCGCCCGCCCGTTCGGCTCGCACATGTACCACTCGCACCACAACGCCGCGGTGCAGGTCGGCGGTGGGCTGCTGGGCGCCCTGATCATCGACCCGGCCGACCCCGCCGACGAGCCGGACTACGACCTGGACTACCTCTACATCTTCAACGACGCCCTCGGCGGCTACACGATCAACGGCAAGGGCTTCCCGGCCACCAGCGCCTACACGGCCAAGGTGGGGCAACGGGTCCGCTTCCGGTTCATGAACGAGGGCAACATGGTGCACCCGGTGCACCTGCACGGGTTCCACATGGAGGTCTTCGCCCGGGACGGCTACCCGCTCCCGCAGCCCTTCATCTGCGACACCCTGACCATCGCCCCCGGTGAGCGCTGGGACGCCATCGTCGTCACCGACGAGCTCGGCATCGGCGCCTGGGCCTTCCACTGCCACATCCTCACCCACGCCGAGAGCGAGCACGGCATGTTCGGCATGGTGAGCGCCTTCATCGTCGAGGAGAACTGATGACCGTCGTCGAGACACCCCCCACCGAGGCCCCCGAGCCCGCGCCGCGCCCGGCTCCGGCCCGCCGACCCGGCCTCAACACCGAGACCATCGCCCTCGGTGCCCTCTTCATCGCCGTGTTCGCCTTCCTGGCCGCGACGTTCGCGGTGGCCATGGCCGCCCGGGCGACCGACGAGGCCCGCAGCGGGGGAGGGGGCGGCGGGGCCGCAGCCTCGGCCGGTGGCGGCGTCGAGGTCGACCTCATGGAGTTCATGATCATGCCGGAGGACGTCCAGGTCCCGGCCGGCACGGCCAGCCTCCACGTCGTCAACGCCGGTGCCGTCGAGCACACGCTGGCCGTCGAGGGCGGCAACGAGACCCCGGTCCTCGCCGGGGGTGAGACCGCCGAGCTCGACATCAGCGGCCTGGCGCCGGGTACCTACGAGCTGACCTGCACCATCGCCGGTCACGTCGAGTCCGGCATGACAGGCAGCCTGACGATCACCTGAGGCGTCCCGCGCACGCTCGTCGTCTCTCCTCGTGCGTACGGGGCGACGGAGGGGCCGGCTCCCGGAGCCGGCCCCTCCTCCGCGTCCGAGCACCGGTCGCCGCCCGGTCAGGCGATGGCGGTGCGGAGGGCGTCGGTGAGGCCGGAGGTGAACCGCCGCACCCCGGCGGCACCGGGGCGGAGGGCGTCGGTGCCGTGGTACATCCCGTCGATGACCACCAGGTCGCAGGGGACGCCGGCCTCGATGAGCCGGCGGGCGTAGGTGACGTCCTCGTCGTGGAAGATGTCGTTGGTGCCGACGCCCAGCCAGGCGGGCGGCAGCCCGGCCAGGTCGGCGCACCGGGCCGGCACCGCGTAGGGCCGGTCCTCCGCCGCGCCCGCCGGGTGGCCCAGGTAGGCGCCCCACGCCCACCGGTTCGACGTCGGGGTCCACACGAGCGTCTCGGGGCCTCCGGCGGCCGACGTCCGGTCGTCGAGCATCGGGTAGACGAGGAGCTGGAGGGCGATCGGCGGGCCGCCCTCGTCGCGGGCGCGCTGGGCCATCGCCGCGGCGAGGCCGCCGCCGGCGCTGTCGCCGCCCACCGCGACCCGGGCCGGGTCGACGCCCAGCTCGTCGGCGTGGTCGTGGACCCAGCGCAGGGCGGCCATGCAGTCGTCGAGCCCGGCCGGGAACGGGTGCTCGGGGGCCAGGCGGTACTCGACGCTGACGGCGAGGATGCCCAGCTCGGCGGCGAGCTGGCTGCACCGCCCGCCGGACTCCTCGGCCCGGCCCATCACCAGGCCGCCGCCGTGCACCCACACCAGGGCACCGCTCGGACGGGCCCGCTCGGCCGGCTGGTACAGGACCACCTCGGCCGCCGACCCCGGCACCGCCCGGCGCTCGACGGTGACGCCCGGCGCCACGGGCTCCGACAGCCGGGCCAGGACCGTGCGCCCGATGCCGAGCGTGCGCTCGTCGCGCACGCTCGTCGGGAACCAGAGCAGCGGGTGGCGCATCTCGGCCGGCACCGGGGCGAGGGTGCGCCGGCGGGCGGCGACGGCCCGGACGGCCAGGGCGCCGGCCCCGCCGAGGGCGGCCAGCCGGACGGTGCGGGCGAGGCGGCTCATCGGGCCCCCGACGACGGCATCGGCTCCATGGGGCGACGGTACTCGGCGACGATCGGCGCCAGCTCGACCGGCGTGGCCCCGTGGAGGATCACGCCGTCGCACCCGAGGGCGAGCTGGCCCCGGATGGCGGCCACGCACTGGGCCGGGCTCCCGGTGGCGGCCGGGGCCAGCCACTCGTCGGGGATGAGGGTGGCGACGTGCTCGAGCTGCTCGGTGGTGCCCGCGATGTCGAGGCCCCGCACCGAGGCCACCACCGGGTCGGCCAGGACCCGCTGGAGCACGGCCGGGTCCCAGCCGTTGGTGCGGACCAGCAGGTCGCCGTAGGCCTGGAGGTACGTGGCCAGCCGGCCGACCAGCTTCATCAGCCGGGCGTCGGCGGGGACGTGGTCGCCGACGGTGGCGAAGCACGACCAGACCTCGACCTCGTCGGGGTCGCGGCCGGCCTCCTCGGCGGCCCGCTTCACCGTCTCGACGCAGCGTCGGGTGGTCTCCTCGGTGAAGAAGGTGTGCAGCACGACCTGGTCGAAGGCCCGACCGCCGAGGGCCAGCGACTGCGGCCCGAAGGCGACCAGGCCCATCGGGAGGTGCTCGTCGAGGGTGGCGTCGAGGTGGAGGATCGGCCAGCGCCCGGCCGGGCCGTCGTGGCCGACGACGACCTCGCCCCGGAACAGCCGGCGCATCAGCCCGGCGAAGTCCTCCATCGCCGCGGTGGTGATGCGGCCCTGCCCGAAGGCGTCCTGCTGGAGGGGGATGCCCCGGCCCAGCCCGAGCACGAAGCGCCCGCCGGTGAGGCTCTGCATGGTGCGGGCGAACCCGGCGGTGACCATCGGGTGGCGGGTGTTGTGGTTGGTGGCCGCGGTGGCGATGGTGATCCGCTCGCTCACCGCTCCGGCCGCCCCGCACAGGGTCGCCGCCTCCTTCTTGTTGTAGCGCTCCGACACGAAGGCGGTGCCGAGCCCCAGGGCCTCGCCCTCGACGACCTCGGCCACCAGGTCCCGGGACGAGGCGGGCTGGCCGGCCAGGGCGTAGAAGCCCAGCTCGGGGTGGACGGGGTCGGTCACGGTGCCTCCTCGGCGGGGGACGGGGCCGGGCCGACGGCGGCGACGGCCCGGCGGAGGTAGGTCCAGGCGAGGTCGGGGTCGAGGCCGCCGCAGAGCGGGTGGAGCCCGATGGTGCCGTACCGTTCGGCCAGGTGCCGGGCCTGGTCCGGCGTGACCACCCGGTGGGCGCCCTCGGCCCGGCGCAGGTCGTCGAGCGAGGCCGCCGGGCTCATGCTGGCCGTGCCCTCGGCGGTGCCGGCCGCCGCAGCCCAGTCGTGGTAGCCGGCGGCGTCGACCAGCATCGCCGGGCCGACCTCGGCCCACCCGGTGTCGACGTCGTCGTGGACGAAGGTGATCAGCGGCATGTCGGCCGGCGGCAGCACGCAGAGGCCCGGCTGGTGGCCGGCGGCCCGGGCCGCCTCCTCGTAGGTGGTGCGCAGGGCCGGGTCGTCGGTCTGGGCGAAGAACCCGAGGCCGTGGCGGCCCGCCCGTTGGGCTGCGGCGAGGCTGCGCCCGCCCCAGCACAGCAGCGGCCGGGGCGCGCTGTGGGGCGCCGGGGTGACCCGGACCGGGTCGGTGCCGGCGGCGGCGGCGTCGAGCAGCTCCAGCAGGCGGGCCAACTTGGCGTCGGCCACCGCGCCCCGGCGGTGCCAGTCGACGCCGTACAACTCGTACTCGACCGGCCGGTAGCCGAGGCCCAGCACGACCATGGCCCGGCCCTGGCTGACGTGGTCGAGGGTGACGATGTCCTCGGCCAGGCGCACCGGGTCGTAGAGGGGCAGCACGGCGGCGGCGACCACGATCGGGGTACGGGTGGTGACGGCGGCCAGGGCGGTGGCGAAGGGGAGCGGGGAGGGGAGGTAGCCGTCGTCGGAGACGTGGTGCTCGGAGACGACGATCGAGCCGCACCCCCGCTCGTCGAGCCAGCTCGCCATGGCGAGGGCCGTGCGGTGCTGGGCCGCCCGCGGCGCCCGGTCGAGCCCCGGCCCCCGCAGGTCGAACCGGGCCAGGTACACGATCGTCCGGTGGTCGGGCCCGGGCCGGCTCAGCCGATGGCCAGGACGCCGCGGAGGTTGGCCCCGGACTTCATGTCGGCGAAGCCCTGGTTCACGTCGGCCAGCGGGTAGGTGCGGGTGACGATGCCGTCGAGGTCGAGCTGGCCGCCCTGGTAGAGGCGGAGCAGCCGGGGGATGTCGAACAGGGGGTTGGCCGAGCCGAAGATCGAGCCGACGACCTGCTTCTCCATCAGGGTGAGGTCGCAGAGCGAGAGCTTGACGTCGGTCTCGTGCATCGGGTGGATGTTGGTGACGACCAGCCGGCCCCGCTTGGCGACCAGCCGCATGGTGTCGGCCAGCTCCGCCCCGTCGCCGACCCCGACGCAGGCGATCACCTTGGTGCACATCCGGCCCCGGGTCTCGGCCTGGATGACGTCGAAGGCCTCCTGCACGGTGGCCGCGGTGTGGGTGGCGCCGAACCGCTTGGCCTCGTCGCGCTTGGGCTCGACCGGGTCGATGGCGAAGATCCGCTCGGCCCCGGCCAGCTTGGCCCCCATCAGGGCGCTGACCCCGATTCCGCCGATGCCGATGATGGCCACGTCGTCACCGGGCCGGACCTCGGCGGCGTAGACGGCCGAGCCCCACCCGGTGGTGACGCCACAGCCGACCAGGCAGGCCCGGTCGAGGGGGATCTCCGGGTCGATCGGCACGCAGCTCCACTCGTGCACGACGGTGTGCTCGGAGAAGGTGCCCAGCCCGACGTAGGTGTAGAGGTCCTGGCCCCGGGCGTGGTGGCGGGACGTGCCGTCGAACTTGAGCCCGATGAGGGCGGCGGCGCCGTTGTCGCACAGGTTCTGGTGGCCCTGGGAGCACGAGGCGCACTCGCCGCAGGCCGGGATGAAGGCGAACACGACGTGGTCGCCCGGCTTGACGCGGGTGACGCCGGGGCCGACGGCCTCGACCACGCCGGCGCCCTCGTGGCCGCAGATCAGCGGCAGGAGCGCCGGCAGGTCGCCGGTGACGGCGTGGTCGTCGGAGTGGCACAGCCCGGAGGCGACCATGCGGACCAGGACCTCGCCGTCCTCGGGGTCGTCGAGCTCGACGTCCTCGATCTCCCAGGGGGTGTTGTTCTCCCACAGCACGGCGGCCTTGGTCTGCATGCGGGGGACCGTAGTGCGCCCCGGACGGACCTGGACGCCTGTCCAGGTCGTCGTCCGTTCGCGCTCGGTTCGCGTGGTCCGTGGTGGAGTGCGGCCCGTGGAGACGCGCACCATGGCCGGGCTGATCGGGGCGGGCGTCATGCTGCTGCTCGGGGTGTTCCGGTTGTGGCTGGCCTTCCAGCCCGACCCGAGCGAGCGGCCGATCTACCTCTGCCCCCCGGAGACGACCCTGTTCGCGCCGCCGACGCCGCCGCCCCTGCCGGGCCAGGCCCCGGTGCGGCCGAGCCCGACGGCGCCGTCGCCCCGGGCCAGCTACGAGCCCTGCGACTGACCGACGGCCTCGACCGGGATGTCGTAGCGCTCGACGTAGCCGGCGAAGCGCGCCCGCAGCTCGGCCTCGTCCAGCCCGTGGGAGGCCAGGTCGTAGCGGTGCTCGCCGTGGGTGCCGCGGGGGTGGGCGGCGACGTGGTCGGCGATGGCCGCCTCGGCCGCGGTGGACAGGGGCGTCCCGACGGCATCGGACAGCCGGCCGACGGTGCCGACCGGGTCGGCCACCAGGTCGGCGTACTGCACGTCGACGACCGGGTGCTCCGGGTGGGCGGCCCGGAAGGCGTCGACCCGGCGGACCGACTCCTCCAGCGTCGCCGTCCAGTGGGCGGCCACGTAGGCGGTGTGGTCGGTGTCGGTGAACGTCCCCGACAGGGTCGAGATCAGGCTGCACACCGAGGCGGCCAGCACGACCGGGTCGCGGTGGAGGAGGACGAGCCGGGCGTCGGGGTAGACGGCGGTGAGGGCGTCGAGGCCCAGGCAGTGGTGCGGGCTCTTGAGCGTCCACCGGCCCCGCACGCCGGCGCTCTGGAGGGTCTGGAGCACGAGGCGGTGGTACTCGTAGGCCGAGGTCGTGTCGGCCGCCCGCAGCCAGGCCCCGTACGAGGGGACGTTGGCGATGGCCTCCCACGACAGGCTCTTGAAGTCCTGGCCCATCACCGCGATGCACTCGGTCGGGCCGTCGGCGTCCTCGTGGTGGATGGCCCGCACCGCCGGGTTGAGGGCCTCCAGCATCTCGACCTCGGCGTGACCGGCGTCGACCCGGGGCCCGCGCCGGTGGTCGGCCGGCGTCGGTGGGGGCGCGCTGTCGCCGGCTTCCCACCGCAGCAGCGCCCGGTTGGCCGGGTCCCGGTCGAGCAGGCGGGACAGGAAGGTCGTGCCGGCCCGGAACATGCCGATCACCACCAGCGGGGCGTCGATGCTCTCCTCCCGCACCTCGGGGTGGGCCGCGGCGTGGGCGATGACCCGCATCCGGTTGGCCAGGGCGTTGACCACCGCGCTCTCGACCGCCAGCACGCCGAGGTCGCTGAGCCGGGCCTCGTCGGTCAGCGCCGCGGCGTAGACCTCCAGCCCCTCCCGGTAGGTGCCCGGCCCGAGGTCGTCGAGCCCGGTGGCGCTCGCCGCCCGCTCGACCAGCTCGTCCGCCGTCGTCACGCCCCGGCCTCCCCGCCCCGGCGCCGTTCTTGGTGCACGACCGGTCGCTGGGCGACGTGTCGTGCACCAAGAACGGTCACGCCTCGGGCCCCATCCGGTTCTTGGTGCAGGAGAGGTCGCTGGGCGACGCGTTGTGCACCAAGAACGGTCATGGCCCGGGCTCCCAGGCGACGACGGTGCGACCGGAGGTGCGGCGGGCGGCGTGGTCCTCCAGGGCCGAGGCCACCTCGTCGGGGCCGATGCGGCGGCCCACGACCGGGCGGACGGCGCCCGCGGCCAGCAGGTCGAGCAGGGCGGCGTGGACCTCGTCGCCGACGGCCGGCGGGAAGGGGTTGATGCCGAACCGCCGGACCTCGGGCGGCAGGTCCATGTAGGCCAGCACCACCCCGACGATCGTGACGTTGGCCATCGACGCCCGCCGCAGGGGCCGCCCGGTCATGCCCGACTCGGGGTCGTCGTTGAACCCGACCGGCAGGTAGCGGCCGCCCCGGGCCGTGCACGCCCACATCGCCTCGGTCTGCTCGCCGCCGACCGGGTCGAACACGACATCCGCGCCCCGCCCGTCGGTCGCCGCCATCACCGCGTCGAACAGGTCGTCGGCGCCGGTGTGGTCGACGACGTGGGCGGCGCCCAACGACCGGCACAGCTCGACCTTCTCGGCCCCACCGGCCGTGGCGACCACCGTGGCCCCGGCCGCGACCGCCAGCTGGATGGCCGCGGTGCCCACCGCGCTCGCCCCCGAGCGGACCAGCACCACCTCGCCGGCTCGGAGCCCGGCCCGGACGTGCAGGGCCAGGTACCCGAGGTGGAACGGGAGGGTGAAGGCCGCGGCCTCGACGTCGTCCAGGCTCGGCGGGGCCGGGAACACCGAGCCGCACACGGCCCGGTCGGCCAGCCCGCCCAGCGACATGTCGGCGATGCCGACCACCCGCTGCCCGACCAGGGCGTCGTCCACCCCCTCGCCCACGGCGTCGACCACCCCGGCCACGTCCATGCCGAGGGTGAACGGCGGCTCGGCCATCACGGCCGCCACGCCGCCCCGGCAGCGGGCGATGTCGCCGAAGTTGAGCGACGCGGCCCGCACCGCGACCCGCACCTTCCCCGGCCCCACCTCCGGGACCGGCACGTCGTCGTGCACCTCGATCGCCTCGGTCGGTTCCCCGTGGCGCACCACCCGGACTGCTCGCACGTCGTGACGATAGGCACACCTGGGGGCGAGCGCGCCGGCCATCTAGGGTCGACCGGCGAGCGCAGGAGGCCCCGTGACGGACCCGGTCCACCCCATCGACGCCGGCCCCGGGCCGGCGGACGAAGACGACGACGCCGAGGCCCAGCGGCGCTGCGAGCTGCTGGCGGCCCTGCTGCTCGCGGCCTCGGCCGCGGTGCTGGTGCGGGGCCTGGTCGCCGCCGTGGTGTGGGAGCGGATCACCCGGGATGCCGCGCCCCGCCCCTCGGCGTGGGAGATCGTCGAGTTCGGCGCCACCTGGTCGGCGGTGTCGGGGGGCGTGAGCGGGGGCGGCGGCCTGGCCCTGGTGCTGCTCGTCCTGGCCTACCTGCTGGTGATGGTCATCGGGCCGGGCGAACGGGTCGGGACGCTGGGCGCCCGGGTCCTCCAGGGGGTGGTCGCCGTGGGTGCGCTCCTGGCCCTGGCCGGCGCCATCGCCGTGGCCGCCGTGGTGCGCACCGCGGGCCAGCTCGAGTCGTTGGCCTCGCCGGGCCCGGCCGGGGGCAGTGTGGGCGACGCCGATCGCGTCGTCTCGGTCCTCGACCGGGCCAGCACCGCGGCCCCGGTGGTGATCGGCCTGGTCGTCGCCGCCGTCCTGGCCTGGTTCGCCGGCCATGACCTGGTCACGGCGCCGGCCGAGGACCCCGCCCCGGCGGGCGGCGGGGGCTGGGATGGTCCACACTTCCCGCCGTGACCCTCGCCGACGAGACCCAGTGGATGGACGCGACCGACCAGGCTGCGCTGGTCGCCGACGGGGAGGTGACGCCGGCCGAGCTGCTCGACGCCGCCCTGGAGCGCATCGAGCGCCTCGACCCGCAGCTCAACGCCCTGACGTTCCGGTGGTTCGACGAGGCCCGGGCCACGGCGGCCAGCCCCGACCTCCCCGGCGGCCCGTTCCGCGGCGTGCCGTTCCTGCTCAAGGACCTCTACGCCCACATGGCCGGGCACCCGCTGTCCAACGGCAACGCGGCCCTGAAGGACGCGGCCCCGCTCTCGCCCCAGGACACGACCCTGGTCGGTCGCTTCCGGGCCGCCGGCCTGGTGATCGCCGGGCGGACCAACAGCCCCGAGCTGGGGAGCCTGCCCACCACCGAGCCGGTCGCCTGGGGACCGACCCGCAACCCGTGGGACCCCGGCCGGACGCCCGGCGGGTCGAGCGGCGGGTCGGCGGCCGCCGTCGCCAGCGGCATGGTGCCGGTGGCCCACGCCTCCGACGGCGGCGGCAGCATCCGCATCCCGGCGTCGTGCTGTGGCCTGGTCGGGCTCAAGCCCAGCCAGGGCCGCATCACCCTCGGCCCGTTCCGCACCGAGAGCGCCCTCGGCGTCGAGCACTGCGTGACCCGCACCGTCCGCGACAGCGCGGCGCTGCTCGACGCGACCCACGGCCCGGGCGTGGGTGACACGGTGATTGCCCCGGCTCCGGCCCGGCCGTTCGTCGAGGAGGTCGGGGCCGACCCCGGGCGCCTGCGCATCGGCATGCTCGACCACAACCCCCGGGGTGGTGCGATCGCCCCCGAGTGCGCCGACGGGGTGCGGGCCACCGCGGCGCGGCTGGAGTCGTTGGGCCACGACGTCGAGCCCGGCTTCCCGGAGGCCCTGGCCGACCGTGAGGTCGTGGGCCGGTTCCTGGCCATGTGGGCCACGGCCATGGCCGCGGGCATCGCCGAGTGCGAGGCCGCGGTCGGCCGGACGATCGGCGAGGACGAGGTCGAGCCGGTCAACTGGGTCCAGTCCGAGTACGCCAAGAACCTCCACGCCACCGACCTGGCGGCGGCCCAGGCCGCGTCGGCCGGCTTCCGCCGGCGGGTGCAGCAGTGGTGGAGCGACGGCTGGGACCTGCTCCTCACCCCGACGCTGGGCGAGGTCCCGCTGCCGCTCGGCACCATGGCCAACGACCCGGCCACGCCGCTGGCCCCCCTGATCCGGGCCGAGGCGTTCGTGCCGTTCACGCCGGCGTGGAACATGTCGGGCCAGCCCGCGATCAGCCTCCCGATGCACCGCACCGCCGAGGGCGTCCCCGTCGGCGTCCAGCTCGTCGCGGCCTACGGCCGGGAGGACCTCCTCCTCCGGGTCGCGGCCCAGCTAGAGGCGGCCGCCCCCTGGGCCGACCTCCGTCCGCCGGTCTCCTGAGGACGCGGTCGCTCAGGCGTCGCCGAGCCGGAGGTGGACGGCGAGGAACGCCAGGATGCGATCGGCCTCGGGACCGGTCGGGCCGAGGCCGATCGTGTGGCCCTCGCCGGGGCGGACGGCCAGGTCGCAGGTCCCGCCGGCCGAGCGCACCGCGTCGCAGGTCCCTGCGGCATAGCTCCAGCGGCGACCGCTGGCGGTGTCGCGCTCGGAGAACTGGAGGAACACCGGGGCCGCGTCGCGGTCGAGGTCGGCCTGGCCGAGCAGCGGGGTGAGGTAGGCCCCGGTCGACACCGCGGCGGCGACGGCGGCGCCGGGCTCGGCCAGCAGGGCCAGGCCGAGGGCGACCTCGCCGCCGGCGGAGGCGCCCACCGCGGCGATGCGGCCGGGGTCGATGCCCAGGTCGTCGGCATGGGCACGGAGCCAGCGGACCGCCTCGCGGGCGTCGTCGAGGGCGGCGCGGGCCGCAGCCCGGTGAGTGGCGACGGAGCGTCCGGCGTCGGGGTCGAGGCGGTAGTCGACGGTGGCCACGACGAACCCCCGGCGGGCGTAGGCCCGGGCGTCGGCGGTGTGCATCGACCGGCTCCCGCCCTCGAAGCCGCCGCCGTGCACCATCACCAGGGCGGGGCGGCCGGGCGCCGTCTCGTCGGGGAGGTACAGGTCGAGCAGGAGGTCGACGGGCCGGCCCGCTACGTCGGTGGCCCGGCCGTAGCGGACCGCCGCCCGGTGGACGACCTCGGTGGAGCGGAAGCGGACCGCTCCGTACCGGCCGGCGGCGGAGGCCCGGGCCGACCGGGCCAGGACGGTGACGACCGAGAGCCGGCCGTCGGCGCACTCCACCGAGGCGTCGGCCCGGCGGTCCCACGTCTCGGCCAGGGCCGGGCTCCCGGCCCAGGCCCGGTGGGCCTCGTGGCGTGCCGCGGCGCCCCCGTCGTCGCCCAGGACGGCGGTGCCGACCAGCTCCGCCACCGCGGCCCAGGTCTCCTGGTCGTAGCGGTCGGCGGTCGACGCGGCATCGGCTGGAGCGGCCTCGCCGCCGGTGTCGCAGACCTCCTCGGCCCGCGCCGTCGCGGCCGCGGCGAGCGTCGCCGACCCGGGGAGGTCCGGGAGGGTCGCAGTCGTCTCGGCCGCGGCGCCGGCGGAGGGCCCGGCGGTCGAGGTGCCGCACCCGGCCAGGACCACGGCGAGCACCATCGGGAGCAGCACCGCCAGGGGCGACCCCCGGCCGTGGGTCACGACGGGCGCCGGTCCCGGAGCGCGGCCTGGCGGTAGGCGAGCAGCATCAGCTCGGCGTCGCTCCAGGTCACCTCCTTGGGCACCATGGCGTTGGCGAGCGCGGCGCAGGCCGCCTTGGTCGAGGCCAGCGCCAGCGGGTCCATCGCCAGCAGCCGGGCGACCAGGGCGCGCACCTCCCCGCCCAGGGCGTCGTCGGGGTGGACGTGGTTGACGAACCCCCACCGCTCGGCCTGCTCGGCGGTGAAGCGCTCGCACGCCATCGCCAGCTCCCGGGTGCGGGCCGGCCCCAGCTCGCGCATCAGCCGGGGGAGGGCCTGCCAGGTGAGCGGCAGGTCGAGCTCGACCTCGGGGATCGAGAACCACGCCGATGCCGCGGCCAGGCGCAGGTCGCAGCAGCTGAGCAGCACGACCCCGCCGCCGACGGCCAGCCCGTTGGCCACCCCGATCGTCACCTGCGGGAGCCGGTCGATCAGCTCGCAGGTGCGCCCGCCGAGGTGGGCGCGCTGGAGCCGGTCGATGTCGTTGACCGGTCGCTCCGGCCGCCGGTCGCCCAACTGGGCCCCGGCCGAGAAGGCCCGGCCGGCCCCGGTCAGGACGACCACCCGAGCGGTGGCATCGGTCTCCAGGGCGGCCAACGCCTCCTGGAGCTCGTCGTGGAGGGCGATGTCGAGGGCGTTGAGCTTGTCGGGTCGGTCGAGGGTGAGGGTGACCAGCCCGTCCAGCTCGTCGTCCCGCTCGACCCGGATGCGCTCGCCCACCCCCCGAGCCTGGCAGACCAGAGGCCGCGTACGCGAGGTGCCAGGCACCTCGCGTACGCGGCGGCGGCCTAGCGCTGGTAGGCCCGCACCCAGTCGACCTGGAGGTCGGCGGTCCCGCCCGTCGGGCGGTAGCCGGCGTTCACCGTGGCCGGGTCGACGCCGGGGGCACCGACCCACGCCGACAGCACGATCCGGTGGGCCCGGTCGGGGCCGAACGGGGTGGGGAAGGGGCCGTTCTGGTTGGTCCACATCCCCTGCTGGACGAGGACCTTGGTGCCGCCCGGGTCGACCCGCCAGGCGCCGAAGCGGTCGAACTGGGCGACCTGCACGCCGTCGAGGAAGAACCGGATCTGGGTCGTGGCCGGGTCGGCCGGGTCGGTCGGCTCCCACTCGACGGCGTAGGTGTGCCAGGCGGTGACGTCCAGGCCGGTGTACGGCACGTTCTGCATGCACTTCGGGTTGCACGTGTAGCTGAAGTGGATCGCCGGCTTGTAGCGGTTGATGTTGGGCTCGCCCGCCTTGCCGATGTACTCGAACACGTCGAGCTCGGAGGCCTTGGTCTTGTCCCAGCCGGGGCCGCCGTTGGCCTGGGTCCAGAACCCACCCCAGAGGTAGTTGCCCCGCTGGGTCCATCGGGCCCGGGCCTCGAAGCGACCCTGGGCCTGCTCGAAGAGGCCGACGGTGTTGAGCCCGGCGCCGCTCTGGGCCTGGCCCCCGGCACAGGCGCCATCGGCCTTGCGGGTGCGCAGCACGAGGATCCCGCCGCTGACCGAGACGTTGGACGCCTTCGGGCAGGTGGTGGCCTTGGGCGACTCGACGCTGTGCCAGCGCCCGGCCTCGTCGTAGACGTTCCAGCGCCGGGTGTCGACCGCGGTCCCGTCGAACTCGTCGGCCCAGGTGAGCCGCCAGCCCTCGCGGGGCGGGGGCTGGGTCGTCGGTGCCACGGTGGTGGGGGCCACGGTCGGGCCGACGTCGAGGGCGGGGGCCGCGCTGGCGTTGCCCTCGGTGGTGACGATCTGGAGCTCGTAGGGGCTGGAGGTGGTCAGGGCCAGGGACACGCGGCCGCGGGTGACCGTGACCCCCTGGAGGGCGACCCGCTGGCGGGTGTCGGCGCTGGTGGCGGCGACCACGCCGACCTCGGAACCGAGGGCGGGGCGGGTGTCGTGGGTCGTGGCGTTGGTGAACGGTCCGACGTTGCGCACCGACAGCCGGAACCCGGACTGCTTCGGGGTGAAGCCGAGGACGGCGGTCAGGTTCGTGGTGTCGGCGACGGCGACGGGGAACGAGACGTACGCGATCTTGAGCTTGCCGGCGCTGTCCATGACCCGCATGACCACGTCGTTGCCCCGCGGGGCGGTGGGCTGGTTCGACTGGGTCGAGGTGTCGACATCGGCTCGGACGACGGTCGATCGGCCCGGCGGGGGCTCGGTCGGTGCCGGCTCGCAGCCGACGAGCGCGATCAGGGCGGTGGCCGCGACGACGAGGGCGACGGTCCGGATGCGCGGACGGCGAACGAGGGTGGTGTCGGGCACGACGACGGCTCCTGGTTCCCCTCGACGCTCATCCCTGGCGTCGGGGTCGCCGCCCCATCGGCCACACATCACCGACCGTGAGCATTTCGTCACGATCAGCGGTTGTCGGACGCCGAGCGGGTCACCGGGTCGGGCCGCGGATCGCCCGGCGGCACCGGGGCGCGCCGCCCGTCGGCGACGACGTCAGAGCTCGGCCAGGGCCTCGACGTGGACCACGGGCTCGCCGGCCTCGTCGGAGGCGGCCAGGTCGACGGTGGCCCGGATGCGCCAGTCGTGGTCGCCGGCGGGGTCGGCCAGGACCTGCTGGACGTCCCAGCGGTCGGGGTGCTCCTCGACCAGGAGCATCCGGGCCGACCGGGCATCGCCGTCGATGCCGACGGACCCGTGGGCGGCGAAGTAGGGCTGGGCCGCCTGGTGCCAGCGGTCGGGGTTCCACCCGTCGTCGCCGTCGAGCTCGCCCAGGGCCGTCCACCGCTGGGCCGCCAGCAGCTCGACCCGGCGGAACAGGGCGTTGCGGACCAGCACCAGGAAGGCCCTCCGGTTCCGGGTGACCGGCGGGGGAGCGGCCGGCTCGGCGCCGGGCGCCCCGGGTGCCCCCGGTGGCGGGACCTCGCCGTCGAGCACCTCCTCGGGGTGGCGGAGCGCCTCCCACTCGTCGAGCAGCGACGAGTCGGTCTGGCGCACGACCTCGCCCAGCCACTCGGTGAGGTCGACGATCGCCTCGGTCTTGTCGTCCTCGGGGATGGTCTTGACCAGGGCCTTGTAGACGTCGCTGAGGTAGCGGAGCACCAGGCCCTCGCTCCGGTTGAGCCCGTGGTGGCGGACGTAGTCGGCGAAGCCCATGGCCCGCTCCCACATCTCCCGCACCACCGCCTTGGGCCGCAGCGGCGAGTCGGCGACCCACGGGTGGGCGTCCCGGTAGGTCTGGAACATCGGCACCAGCAGCTCGGCCAGGGGCTGGGGATGGGTGATCGTGTCGAGCTCGGCCATGCGCTGCTCGTAGTCGAGCCCCTCGGCCTTCATCCGGGTCATCGCCGCGTCCTTGGCCGCCTTCACCTGGGCGGTGATGATCGGCCGCGGGTCCTCCAACACGCTCTCGATCACGCTGATGACGTCCAACGCATGGTCGTCGCTCTCGGGGTCGAGCAGCTCCAGGGCGGCGAGGGCGAAGGGGGCGAGGGGCTGGTCGAGGGCGAAGTTGGGCTGGAGCTCGACGGTGACCCGCACGGTGCGGCCCTTCTCGTCGGGCTCGGGCAGCTCCTCGACCACGCCGGCCTCGATCAGCGAGGCCTCGATCTCGGCCGCCCGGGCCAGGTGGGCCTCCTTCTCGGCGTCGGTCTCGTAGCTGGTGGTGATCAGCCGGCGTAGCGCGGCCCGCCCGTCACCGGGTCGGTCGAGGACGTTGATCAGCATCGAGTGGGTGACCTTCAGGTGCGAGGTCAGCGGCTCGGGCTCGGCCGTGACCAGCCGCTGGAAGGTCGGCTCGCCCCAGCTCACCGTGCCGGGCGGCGGCTTCTTCTTCACCAGCTTCCGCTTCTTCTGCGGGTTGGCCGCGGCCTTGGCCTCCATCTTGGCGTTCTCGATGGCGTGCTCCGGGGCCATGACGACGACCCGGCCCATGGTGTCGAACCCGGCCCGCCCGGCCCGGCCGCCGATCTGGTGGAACTCCCGGGCGGTGAGCAGCCGGGTCTGGGTGCCGTCGTACTTCGACAGCGACGTGATCAGCACGGTGCGGATCGGGACGTTGATGCCGACCCCGAGGGTGTCGGTGCCGCAGATGACCTTGAGGTGCCCGCTCTGGGCCAGCCGCTCCACCAACCGGCGGTACTTGGGCAGCATCCCGGCGTGGTGGACGCCGATGCCGTTGCGGACGAAGCGGCTGAGCGTCCGCCCGAAGCCGGCGGCGAAGCGGAAGTCGCCGATCGCCTCGGCGATGGCGTCCTTCTCCTCCCGGGTGCAGAGCTTGAGGCTCATCAGCCCTTGGGCCCGCTCGGCCGCCCCGGCCTGGGTCGGGTGGACGACGTAGACCGGGGCGGCGTCGGTGGCCAGCAGCTCCTCGATCGTCTCGACGATCGGCTCCATCCGGAACTCGTGGACCAGCGGCACCGGGCGGGTGGCGGAGTGGACCACGGCGACCGAGCGGTCGGTCCGCTGCTCCAGGTCGTCGACGAAGCGGTCGACCGGCCCGAGGGTGGCCGACATCATCACGTGCTGGGCGTCGGTCAGCTCCAGCAGCGGGACCTGCCAGGCCCAGCCCCGCTCGGGGTCGGCGAGGTAGTGGAACTCGTCCATCACGACCTGGCCGACGGGGGCGTCGACGCCGTACCGCAGGGCCAGGTTGGCGACGATCTCGGCCGTGCAGCAGATGATGGGGGCATCCGCGTTCACCGCCGCGTCGCCGGTCATCATCCCGACGCGGTCGGCACCGAAGGTGGCGGTGAGGTCGAAGAACTTCTCCGACACCAGGGCCTTGATCGGCGCGGTGTAGAAGCTGCGGCGGCCCTCGGCCAGGGCGGTCAGGTGGGCGGCGGTGGCGATCAGGCTCTTGCCCGACCCGGTCGGCGTCGTGACGATGACGTGGGCGCCGGTGACCAGCTCCAGCAGGGCCTCCTCCTGGGCCGGGTAGAGCGTGAGGCCCCGGTCCTCGACCCAGCCCATGAAGGTGTCGACCACGGTGTCGGCGTCGGCCCCGGCCGGGAGCCGGTCACCGAGGTTGGGCGGGGTCATGGCGTCTCCTCCACCGGGGTCATCCGGCATCCTGGCGGAGGCGGGCCTCCTCGGTCAGGCGGTCGGCCACGGCGTCGGCGAAGCCGGGGACGCCCGTCGCCACCGACCGTCGGGTGCGGCTGATGCTGTGGAGGACCGGCCCCCGGCCCTCGGGGACGAGGATCCGCAGCCCCTCGTAGCCGGCGATCACGCCCACCACGTCGGCCCACGGCACGAACCGGCGGCGCACGAAGCCGATGACGGTCAGGCCCTCGCCGTCGACGTCGAGCCGCATCCGGGCGGCCCGGGCGTAGAGCCCGCACCCGAGGAGGCCGCCGGCGCCGAGGCTGACCGCCAGGGCCGGCTCGTCGGCGGCGCTCACGGCCAGCGCCCCCAGGAGGAGGGGCCAGGCGACGGCCATCACCGTGCACACGACGGTCTGGCCCGAACTGCGGAAGGTCCGGCCCTCGACGTCGCCCACGTCGGTCGCGGTGACCGGCGCGACGGTGCGGCGGGGCCGTCCCGTCGCCGGGCGCGGGGCCGATGCCGTCACGGGTGGCGGCGTCGGGCGCGGTCGGGGTCGGGCATGGCAACGGTCCTCGGTCGGGTGACCCATCCTGCCGGTTCGGGCCACGGCGTGGGCCAACGGCTGTCCGGTCGGCGGGGCGGGCCCGTACTGTCTCCCGGTGCGCGACGTGCCCGACCTCGGAGCCCGGTTGGCGCAGTTGATGGTCGGCCTCGTCGTGTTCGGCCTGGCGCTGGCCCTGATCGTGGAGGCCGACCTCGGGCTCGACCCCTGGGACGTCTTCCACCAGGGCCTGTCGGAGCGCACGGGCGTCGGGCTGGGCTGGGTCGTGATCGCCATGAGCGTGGTCGTGCTGGCGCTCTGGGTCCCGCTGCGCCAGCGGCCCGGGATCGGCACGGTCGCCAACGCCCTCGTCGTCGGGCTGGTGATCGAGGCCGGGATCGTGGTGCTCCCGTCGCCCACCGCCCTGGTGCCACGGGTTGCGTTCCTCGCCGCAGGGGTGCTGTTGAGCGGGCTGTCGCTCGGGCTCTACATCGGTGCCGGCCTGGGCCCCGGTCCCCGCGACGGCCTGATGACCGGCATCGCGGCCCGGGGCCACTCGGTCCGGGTGGTGCGGACCGCGATCGAGCTGACGGTGCTGGTCGGCGGCTTCCTGCTCGGCGGCACCGTCGGTGTCGGGACCGTCGTGTTCGCCCTGACCGTCGGCCCCCTCGTGCACGTCACCCTCCCGTGGTTCGACCGGGGCCACGCCACCGCCGAGGTCGAGGGCACTCTCCCCGCCACCGAGCACCCCGCCGGCCCCGGCTGACCGCGTCCCCGTCCTGGCGCGCCAGGGCCCTGTTCCGGCCCGACCGGCGCGCCGGAACGGGCCGCGCCGCCGGTTCGGTCGGAGGGATCGGGCCGGAGATCGGGCCAAGCCGGTGAGATCGGCCCTCGTCACCGTGGTCGTGACGGCGCGAGCCTGCCGTCATGGATGCCGTCACCCCGGGCCCGGCCGTGGCCCGTCGCCTCTGGACCCTCTACGAGCCCGTCCACGCCGTCACCTACTTCGCCCCCGAGGTGGCCCCGGCCTACGAGGCGGCCGGCATCACCGGGTTCTGGCGGGGCTACTTCGCCGGTCGGGCCGCACCGCTGGCGCCCTGTCCGGCCGAGGTCGTCACGGCCGCGTTCTTCGGCTTCGACGGGGACTTCGTGGCCCGGGCGATGCCGTCGGTCTGGTCGCTCGCCCGCCCCGAGGCGGCGCTCCGGGCCCGTCTGGCCGGGGCGGTCGCGGCCCTCGACGCCGCCCTCGGGCCCGCGGCCCCGGAGGAAGAGGAGGCCACGGACCTCCTGCGGCGGGCGGCGACGGCCGCCGTCGAGGCCGGGGTCGGTGGCCGCCCGCTCTTCGCCGCCAACGCCGCCCTGCCCTGGCCCGACGCCGACCAGGGCTCCCGCGCGACCCTCTGGCACGCCGCCACCCTCCTGCGTGAGCACCGGGGCGACGGCCACGTCGCGGCCCTGGTCGCCGCCGACCTCACCGGCATCGAGGGCGGGGTGCTCGCGGTGGCGACCGGCCCGCTCACCGCCGAGCGGGTCCAGGGCATCCGCGGCCTCCCGCCCGAGCAGTGGGACGCGGCCCGGGCCCGTCTCGCCGACCGAGGCCTGGTCGACGCCGCCAGCGGGGTCGCCACCGACGCCGGCCGGGCCCTGAAGCGTCACGTCGAGGATGCCACCGACCGGGCCGCCCTCCGGCCGTGGGAGGCGCTCGGTGCCGACGACGTCGCCCGCCTCGACGTCGCCCTCGCGCCCCTGGCCACCCGTCTCTGGGCCGTCGGCGTCATCCCCGACCCCAACGCCATCGGCGTCCCCCGCC
Source organism: uncultured Iamiaceae bacterium (assembly GCA_964416885.1). Lineage (GTDB taxonomy): Bacteria > Actinomycetota > Acidimicrobiia > Acidimicrobiales > Iamiaceae > Iamia. The sequence continues at coordinate 5,155 of CAYQGF010000001.1, read as the reverse complement.
CCGGCTGACCGCGTCCCCGTTCTGGCGCGCCAGGGCCCTGTTCCGGCCCGACTGGCGCGCCAGAACGGGCCCGCCGCCGGTCGATCGCCGTTCTGGCGCGCCACGCCGGCGTTTCGCGCGTCCTGGCGCGCCAGAACCGGTCGCGTACTGTCGGATCGTGCTCGGATTGGCCAATCGCATCCAGCCCTACGCGTGGGGCGTCGTCGACGGGCTGGTGCCGCTCCTCGGCACGGCCCCCACCGGGGGGAAGGAGGCCGAGCTGTGGGTCGGCACCCATCCGGCGGCCCCGTCGACCACCGACGACGGCACCCTGCTGGCCGACGCCATCGCCGCCGACCCGGCCTCGGTCCTCGGCCCCGACGTGGTCGACCGCTTCGGCGCCCGCCTGCCCTTCCTGCTCAAGGTGCTGGCCATCGACGCACCGCTCAGCATCCAGCTCCACCCCGATGCCGCGCAGGCCGCGGCCGGCTTCGCCCGGGAGGAGGAGCAGGGGGTCGCGCTCGACGCCCCGGAGCGGACCTACCGCGACCCCTACGCCAAGCCCGAGGTGCTCGTCGCCCTGGCGCCCACCTGGGTGCTGGTCGGGTTCCGCACCGGGCAGGACGCCGCGGCCCGGCTCCGGGCGCTCGGCCCGGCCACCGCTGACCTCGCGGCCCTGGTCGCGGGCGAGCCCGACTCCCGCCGGGCCCTCATGCACGTCCTGACCGCCTCCGACGACGAGAAGGCGGTGCTGGCCGCGGCCGCGGCCCGGGTGGGCGCCTTCGCCGGGGCGCGCCGGTGGGTCCGCCGTCTGGCGGCGGCCTACCCCGGTGACCCGGCGGCGCTGGCCCCGCTGATCCTCGACCTCCGGATGCTCCACGCGGGGGAGGGCGTGTTCCTCCCCGCCGGCGTGCCCCACCTGTACCTCCAGGGGGCCGGGGTCGAGCTGATGGGTGCCTCCGACAACGTCGTCCGGGGCGGGTTGACCCCGAAGCACGTCGACACCGAGGCGCTGGTCGACCTGCTCGCCGAACCCGGTGTCGGGACCGTCCCCCTCGGGGGCGACGCCGTGGCCCTGGGCGTCCGCCGCTACGCCCCGGCGGGTGTCCCCGAGATCGCCCTGCACCGGTTGGAGCCGGGCAGCCGGGCCATGGCCGCGCCCCCCGGCCCCGGCCCGGCCGTCGCCGTCGCCACGGGCGGCCCGTTCGGCACCGCCGTGCTCACCACCGCCAACGACCGGGTCGAGCTCGGGCACGGGCGGGCCGTGCTCGTCGCCCCGGAGGAGCGGGAGTCGTGCCGGGTCCGGGGCCCGGGCGTCGTGTGGTGGGCGACCGTCGGCGACCTCTGAGCGAGTGGCCCGCGGTCGGCGCCTGGGGCGCTCGTTCTTCGCCCGGGACCCCCGGGTCGTCGCCCCGGACCTGCTGGGGATGTTGGTCCGCCACGACGATCGGGCGCTCCGGCTGGTGGAGGTCGAGGCCTACTGCGGTGTCGACGACCCCGGCAGCCACGCCCACCGGGGCCCGACGCCCCGCACCGAGGTGATGTTCGGCCCGCCCGGGCACCTCTACGTCTACTTCAGCTACGGGATGCACTGGTGCGCCAACGTCGTGTGCGGCCCGGTCGGGCGGGCCGGCGCGGTGCTGCTGCGAGCCGGGGAGCCGGTCGCCGGGCTCGATGCCATCCGGGCCGCCCGCCCCGCCGCCCGTCGGGACCGCGACCTGGCCTCGGGCCCGGCCCGGCTCTGTCAGGCCCTGGGCATCGACGGTGGCTTCGGCGGCATCGACCTGGTGCGGGCCGAGCGCGGCATCGACCTGGCCACCGACGGGTGGGCCCCCGACGTGGCCCCCGCCACCAGCGTGCGGGTGGGCCTCAGCCCGGCCCGGGGCGCCGACCTCCCGTGGCGTTGGTACCTGCCGGGCCACCCCCACGTCTCGGCCCGGCCCCGATGACCCCGATGTCCCCGCCGGCCCAGTGTGTCGATAGGTGTCAGACACCCTTCGACACGCAGCCCCACTCGACCCCGAGACGACCGTGACCCTCCTGCCGACCTTCACCGTCCTGGCCGCCGACGCGCCCGAGGCCCGCAGCCGACCGGGCGACCGCGCCCTGGCCCGCCGTCTCGTCGCCGAGGCCGAGCTGCCCGAGGCCCTGGCCCCGGTCCGGGAGCGCGTCCTCGCCCTCTGCACCGGCCCGGCCGACCCGCTCGACCGGGCCAGCCTGCCCGACCACCTCACCGCCTCGGCGGTCGTGGTGGCACCCGGCCGTGGCGCCCTCCTCCTGCACCACCGGAAGCTGGGCCGCTGGTTCCAGCCCGGCGGTCACGTCGACGGCGACGGCAACCTGTTGGCGGCGGCGTGTCGGGAGGCGGCCGAGGAGACGGGGATCGCCGGCCTGCGCCCGGTCGTCCCCGCCGTCGACCTCGACGTCCACGACGTGCCCTACCCGGACGGCTCGTTCCACGTCCACCACGACCTGCGCTTCCTGCTCCTCGCCCCGGCCGACGCCGAGGTCGCGATCAACGAGGAGTCGACCGGGGCCCGCTGGGCCCGGACCGACGCCGACCTCGATGCCCTCGACGCCGACGCCAGCACCCGCCGCCTCGTCCACCGAGGCCTGCAGGTCGCGTCGACGTTGCTCTGACCGGGCGGTCGCCTACCCGACGTCGCCGGCGGGCCCGCAGGACGGGATGTCGTTGACCTCGGCGAAGGTGCCGATCACCTCGTCGAGGCCGTCCCGGAACTTCTCGGTCGTGAGGAAGCGGGCGTCGGGGTCGACCCGGACGGCGTCGGCGTAGTCCCGCCGGTCCTCCACGAGCGCGGCCCAGTCCTCCAGCCACGGCTCGACGACCTCGCGGTCCGCGTCGTGCTCGGGCAGCGGGTCGGCGAGCGCCGCCAGCATGGCCTCGAGGTCGTCGGTGCTGGCGTCGATGGCGTCGGCCCGGGCCGCGAGGTCCCTCTCGTCGGCGGGCAGCGCCCGTTCGTCGATGCGGTCCATCGTCGCCCGGCAGGTGTCCTCGGCCCGCTCGGCCCACGCCCGGTCGTCGACCCGGTCGGGGTTGGCCTTCTTGGGCCCGCCGGTGAAGATCCACAGCCACATCAGGGCGACGACGAGGACGACGGCGACCCCGAGGTAGGTCCACACCGGTCGGCCCTGGGGGGCGGTCGCGGGCGGCGCTTCGGGGCGGTCGGCGGTGCTCGGCCTTGCCATCGGGCCAGCCTCACCGACCCGCCTGCGGTCCGTCCAGACGGGAGCGGCGGGATCGACGACCGGTCCGGAGCCGCCCTCGCGCCAGACTGGCCGGGTGACGACCCGCGACGTGCTCGCCGACCTCGAGGCCCGCGGCCTCGTGCACACCACCACCGACCGGGAGGCCCTCGCCGCCCGTCTGGCCGAGGGGCCGATCACGGCCTACTACGGCTGTGACCCCACCGCCGACAGCCTCCACCTCGGCAACCTGATCGGTCTGCTGATCCTGCGTCGGCTCCAGGATGCGGGGCACCGGGTGATCGGCCTGGCAGGGGGCGCCACCGGGATGATCGGCGACCCGTCGGGCCGCTCCGACGAGCGCAACCTGCTCGACGAGGCGACCCTCCGGGCCAACGTCGCCCGCATCTCCGACCAGATCGCCCGGATCGTCGACCCCGACGGCACCGCCGGCACCCTCTTCGTCGACAACTGGGAGTGGACCGAGGACCTGACGCTGGTCGAGTTCCTCCGCGGCGTCGGCAAGCACGTCACGGTCAACCAGATGACCGCCCGCGACTCGGTGCGGAACCGGCTGGAGAGCGAGCAGGGGATCTCCTACACCGAGTTCACCTACATGCTCCTCCAGGCCCAGGACTACCTCCACCTGCACGACGTCCACGGCTGCGAGCTCCAGGTCGGCGGCTCCGACCAGTGGGGCAACATCGTCTCCGGGGTCGACCTGGTCCGGCGCGCCCGGGGCCATGCGGTGCACGCCCTGTGCTGGCCGCTGCTCACCGCGGCCGACGGCACCAAGCTGGGCAAGTCCACCGGCGCTCGCACCTGGTTGGCGGCCGATCGCACCAGCCCCTACCAGCTGTTCCAGCACCTGGTGCAGGTCGACGACGCCGTCCTCGGCCAGCACCTCCGCTGGTTCACGCTGCTGCCCCTGGAGGAGATCGACGCTCTGCTCGCGGCGCACGAGGCCGATCCCGGCGCTCGGGTCGCCCACCGGTGGCTGGCCTGGGAGGTCACCGCCCTCGTCCACGGCGCCGCCGCGGCCGACGCGGCGCGGGGGGCGACCGACGTCCTCTTCGGTGGCGACCCGGCCCGCGCCGTCCCCGAGGTGCTCGCCACGGTCGCCGAGGAGGTCCCGGTCGTCGCCGTCGCGGGGGAGGAGATGCCCCTGGCCAGCGTGGCGCTCCGGGAGTCGGGCCTGGTCGCCTCGTCGGGCGAGGCCCGCCGGGCCCTCGTCCAGGGGGGCGTCTACCTGAACGGCGAGCGTCTCTCCGAGGATCGCGCCCTGGTCGCCGACGACCTCCTCCACGGGCGCTACGCCCTGCTGCGCAAGGGAAAGCGGGCCTACGCGATGGTGGTCACCCCCGAGGTGTGACCAACGCCCTAACCAGGGGATTTGGAACCGCGGGGCCTCCTGCGTAGATTCATCACTCGCCCCGCACCGCAAGGAGCGAGGCACCGGCCCCCGGCCCGGAGCCACCGAGGTTGACACCTCGGAGGCCCACCGGTAAGGTGGTCAGCCGCCCCGAGGACACGGTTCACCGGTCCCGAGGCACCCGGCACCACCGCCCAGCAGGGCGACTGCCAGAGCGGCTCCCGATCCCGATGGGATTGCGGAGCAGGGTGCTCCTTGAAAACAGAACAGAGGACGTACGAGTGCGGGCCTGCCGCCTCGAGGCTTCGGCTTCGACGCAGCAGGACTGTCAATTCAATACGCATCAACGGAACAACGGACGAACCCATCGTCTGTCCGAGATGCCAAGATTCGGACACTCAAAGGCTGTCAGGCCTTGTCCGGCTCTTCATTAACCAATCGAGACGAGCCCTCCTTCGGGCGGGTGAGTCGAGATCTTGACGGAGAGTTTGATCCTGGCTCAGGACGAACGCTGGCGGCGTGCCTAAAACATGCAAGTCGAACGAGGTCCATGCAGTGGCAACACTGCGGAAGACCTAGTGGCGAACGGGTGAGTAACAC